>CAYJCI010000234.1:0-3614 GCA_964368595.1 uncultured Desulfovibrionaceae bacterium | reverse complement strand
CACTCGCCTATATGTTGGTGCAAGATGGCGAAGGCTCAACCAAGGTTATAAAGATTGATGTAACAGGTGCAAAAGATAATGCTGATGCAGAAAAAGTTGCGCGCACCGTTGGGCATTCACAATTAGTTAAAACTGCCATGTATGGCCGTGATGCTAATTGGGGCAGGATTGTTGCAGCTGTTGGGCGCAGTGGGGCAGATTTTGAACCTGATGACGTACGCGTATTTTTATGTGATGTGAAATTATTTTGTAATGGGCAACCTGTTGAAGGTAACCATGACGCAGCCCTTGAAGGGCCGCTGAAAGAGCGTGATATTCATATTCGCATTGAAATGGGCAAAGGGGCAGGGGAGTATGTGTTGCTTGCTTCTGACCTTTCGCATGATTATGTCAGTTGCAATGCCGATTATCGTACTTAGCAGAGGCTGAAAAAGGGCCATCTGCTTCGTCAGTTATCCGTTTAGTCGGTGGATTATATGCCTGTGAAAGTGAATTTCACTGGCTCACCTCCAGCACTCAACGGCCCACTACCGTGAGCGACTCCGTCGGTTTAAGGAAGTGAGTACAATGTCAATCTCCACTTCCTTGCATTTGGTACTTTTTGAACGCTTTTTGGGGTTTTTTATCTTTTTGAGTCTCTGACTTTTGAACGCTTTTTAGATTTATTTTTTTGAACTATTTAGGTAGTGTCTACGTGAGATGTATTTTCGTGTTATATCAAGGAAGATGAGTGTGCCTTGAGGGAGTGTAGTCTTCTCCCACTTGACCGAAAAGGCACACGAAATCTGACGCAGAGATAACCGAAAAGGCACTCATGTAAACACTAGCTAGGAGAATAATATGTCATTACCCTCGCTTGCTTCACGTTGTTCTAGTGTGACACCGTTCTTGGTCATGGATATTTTGGCAAAAGCTCAAGCTATGCAGGCAAAAGGTATTGATATTATTCATTTACAAATTGGTGAGCCAGATTTTGATACACCAGCTTCCATCATTGAAGCAGGGCACAAAGCTTTAAATGATGGTCAAACTCATTACACCGCCTCACAAGGAATTTTGCCCTTACAAAAGGCAGTGGCAAAGCATTATAAAAAGCAATATGGTGTAAATATTGAGCATGAGCAGGTGCTTATTTTCCCTGGTAGCTCTCCAGCCATGTTTATGCTTTTTGGTGCATTGCTTGATAAAGGCGATGAAGTCATAGTTTCAAACCCAGCCTATGCTTGTTACGGTAATTTTATTCGTTACTCTGGTGGGGTAGTGCGTGAAGTTTTGACATATGAAGAGGACGGCTTTCAATTTCGTTTAAATGATGTAAATAAGGCTTTAAATAATAAGACAAAAGCCATATTAATTAATTCTCCAACAAATCCTACAGGCATTGTTATGGATGGGCAGCACATGGCTGACCTTGTGAAAATTCGTGATGATTTTGCCGCAAAAAATAATAATATAAAGCCACTTATTATATCTGATGAAATTTATCATGGCCTTACCTATGCTGG
The DNA here is from genome assembly GCA_964368595.1 of uncultured Desulfovibrionaceae bacterium. Classification (GTDB taxonomy): domain Bacteria; phylum Desulfobacterota; class Desulfovibrionia; order Desulfovibrionales; family Desulfovibrionaceae; genus CAYJAD01. The sequence goes on along the minus strand of CAYJCI010000234.1, from coordinate 2,109 downwards.
TGAGGAACATAGCATTTTAGAATATACTGAAGATGCCATAGTCTTAAACGGTCTTTCAAAGGCATATGCCATGACAGGCTGGCGACTTGGATATGCAATTGTTCCTAAATCTTATATCAAACCATTGCTTGCGCTTATGCAAAATTTCTTTTTATCCACCAATGCTGTTACTCAATTTGCAGGGGCGCATGCCCTTGAATGCGTGGAAAAAGAGGTTCAAAGCATGCGTGATATTTATAACGAGCGTCGTATTTATTTATTAAATGCCTTGCGTGAACTTGGTTTTAATATTCCAGTTGAGCCTAGTGGTGCTTTTTATGTTCTTATAAATGCAAAGCATTTAGCAGCAAAATTCGGTGGATCATCTGTAAAATTAGCCTACGACATTCTAGAAAAGGCTCATATTGGTGTAACCCCTGGTAGTGAATTTGGTTCACAAACAGAGGGCTACATACGCCTATCATATGCAAATTCCAAAGAAAATCTAAAAATTGCCATGCAAAGACTTGCAGATTATATCAAACAGCACTAGCACCTAGTATAAAAAATCACAAAAACATAAAAAATATAGTTATATTATTCTAAGCCCATGCATGCATAATTGGGTTTATAATGCATTTTCTTATGTAAAAGCCTTGAATACATAATACCATTGTGTTAATCTTCTTTTGTGGAATTCTGTCTAAATTGTTAAATTGTGTTTTATTATTGCCGATTATGAGCGTAAAAAAGATTGCTTGACATTTTGTTAGATTTTTCACAAGATGTAGTCAAATGGAGAGGCGCACTCAATTTGTGTGAGTGTGTCTTTATAAAATCAATAAAACTAAAAAAGCTTTGGAGGTTATCCACGATGTCCAGATTGGTTCCACCACATGGCGGTAAAGGTCTTGTATGTTGCCTACTTGAAGGCGCAGCTCTTGATGCTGAAAAAGGCAAAGCCGCTGGCTTAAAACAGATTGAAATATCTTCCCGTGCCCAAGCTGACCTTATCATGATGGGTATTGGCGGTTTCTCTCCGCTAACAGGCTTCATGAATAAAGCTGATTGGAAAAGCGTTGTTGAAAAAATGACTCTTTCTGACGGTACTTTCTGGCCTGTGCCTGTAACTCTTGACATCTCCGCTGAAGATGCATCTGGCTTAAAAGCTGGTGAAGAAGTTGCTTTGGTTCGTAATGGCGAACTTATGGCTACTTTGAAAGTGGACGAGTGCTATGAAATGTCTGAGGCCGACAAAAAGTGGGAGTGTGAGCTCGTATTTAAAGGCGAAGGCCCTGACTCTGAAAAGTTCTGGGAAGTTGCCCCTGAAGATCACCCAGGCGTTATCATGGTTATGGCTCAAAAAGCTTTCAACCTTGCTGGTTCTGTAAAAGTTCTTTCTCAAGGCGATTTCCCTGAGAAGTTTAAGGGCGTATATCTTACCCCTGCAGAACTTCGTGCCAAGATGGACGAGCGTAAATGGGGCAAAGTTGCTGCATTGCAACTTCGTAACCCAATGCACCGTTCACACGAATATCTTGCCAAAATCGGCGTAGAAATTTGTGACGGCGTAGTTATCCACTCATTAGTTGGTGCTTTGAAGCCTGGCGATATTCCTGCTGAAGTTCGCGTAAAGTGCATTGACACCCTAGTTGAGCATTATTTCGTAAAAGACCACGTAATTCAAGCTGGTTATCCACTAGACATGCGTTATGCTGGCCCACGCGAAGCTTTATTGCACGCTACCTTCCGCCAAAACTACGGCATCAACAACTTGCTTGTTGGTCGTGACCACGCTGGCGTTGGTGACTTCTACGGCATGTTTGAAGCTCAAGACATCTTCTTAAAGATGCCTAAAAATGCTGACGAAGGCAAAAACCTTCAGTGCATGAACTTAAACATCGACTGGACCTTCTATTGTAAGAAGTGCGACGGCATGGCCTCCATGCGTACATGCCCACACGGTAAAGATGACCGCGTTATCCTTTCCGGTACCAAGCTTCGCAAAATGCTTTCCGAAGGCGCTGAGATTCCAGATCACTTCGGTCGTGACGAAGTTCTTGTTATCCTTCGCGAATACTATGAAGGTCTTACTGAAAAAGTTGAAGTTAAGATGCAGCGCGCTGCTTC
>CAYJCI010000233.1:0-3618 GCA_964368595.1 uncultured Desulfovibrionaceae bacterium | reverse complement strand
AATTTAGGGAATAAAGCACGAGGTGCAAGGTTGCCAGAGTTGGAAGATGCAGAGGTGTGAGCAACACGCTTGCCTTTAAGGTCAGCAACACTTTTAATGCCGCTATCTTTGTGGGTTATAAGCAAAAGCTTGTAACCTTGGAAGCCAGCTTCAGTGCCTTTAACTGCTATTGGGATGTAACCAGCAAGGTTTACACCATAGCAAGTAGGGCCAGTGGAGAAGCCTGCAATGTGCAAACGGCCAGAGCGCATGGCTTCAACTTCTGCGGCATTGGACTGTACTGTGTAATAAACAACTGGTTTGCCAGTCTTTTTTTCAAGGTAGGCTTGAAAGTCAGCAAAGGCGTCTTGATAAACTGCAGGGTCTTCTACTGGAGTGTAGGTAAATACTAAGGTGCTTGGATCTTTGAATTTAGCTGGATCTTTTGGTGGGTCTGCAACCATGTTATTGTCTTCATCACAATAGCTGGTGTCTAGAGCTCCACGGGATTTACACTCTTCAGCAAAAGCTGTGGCAGCAAAGCCCATAAAGGCTACTACCATGAGTAACAATACGAATTTTCTTAACATAATCCTCTCCTTCCTTTCGTAAAAAGCTTGTGTGATTAAGTGCTGCTAATGGAAACCTTTCCATCTGCAAAACCTCGGAAAACATAAAACAACTTTGCCAATTTTCAAAGTACTTTTTAGCATTATGCTTATTTAGGCCTAACTACCTTGCAAGACTTAAAAAAAAAATTATAAATTGCAATCAATATTATATTGTAATTTTAAATTGTTTATATTACAAATAATTACGCATAAAAAGTTTATTTGCTCTTTGTGTGGCTTGTCTTAGTAAAATAATTTTTTGTTTGAAAGCCTTGAGGATTATATGAAAAATAAGCGTTGTTTTGTTTTTGATTTGGATGGCACCGTGTACCTTGGGGATATTCCTATACAACCTACGGTGGATTTTATTTGTAAAAATTGGGGTATTTTGGATTTTTATTTTTTGAGTAATAATACCTCAAAATCACCAGAAAGTTATGTGCAAAAGCTTAATAAAATGGGTATTAAGGCAGAGCTTAAACATATTTTAACCCCCATAACTTCGCTTATTGAACATTTAAGGCAACATCAAATTTTCAATGTGTATGCTCTTGGAAATACGGAATTTTTATCTTATTTTCAGGCAAATATGCCAGAGGCAGTGCTCGGCACGAATAATTGCCAAGCTGTTATTTTAGCCTATGATACCGAGCTCACATATGAAAAATTAAAAATATCTGCACTGTTATTGCAAGATTCAAATATAGCATTTTTAGCGACTCACCCTGATATGGTTTGCCCAACCCCTCAAGGGCCAATACCCGATGTTGGTAGTTTTATTGAGCTTTATTATGCTGCTACTGGGCGCAGGCCTGAACACGTATTTGGCAAGCCAAATACAAGTTTGCTACAATCAATTTTTGAAAAATATAGCAAAGAGCAAGTCGTCATGGTGGGCGACAGGTTAAGTACTGATAAACTTTTGGCAGATAATGCTCAAATTGACTTTATCCTTGTATTAAGTGGCGAGGCCAAGCGTGAAGATTTGCTAAGCTTAGCAAAGCAACCCAAATTAGTGCTTGAGCATTTGGGCGAACTTGACACTAACTACTAAGCGTGCGATATTATTTTAGTTTATGCCTAAAAATAATTAAGCTATTATACAACAAACAATCACGAGTTTGTCCCTATGAGTCAAAGTAAAAAAAACAAGCAAAATGCAGTGCTTATCATTGCTTACAGCGCTGCACCTTCCAAGGTGGAGCTGGCATCGTTTGAGCAATGTATTAAAATCTTAGGTAAGCATCCCATATGCTTGGTGTGCCCCATCTCGCTTGATACCTCCATTTATCAAAAACTAGCTGAAAAGTATGATAAAAATTTGCAGATTTTTACATTTCACGATGCTTATTTTAAGAGCGTGAAAAGTTATAATCGGCTTATGTTAAGTGTTGAATTTTATGAACGCTTTATTTTATTTGAATATATTTTGTTATATCAGCTGGATGCTTGGGTATTTAAAGATGAGTTAGATGATTGGGCCAATGGTGAATATGACTATTATGGTGCACCTTGGTTTGTAGGGCATAATAGTGCTAGCGAAAGCTCACCCTTAATGCATGTTGCTGGAAATGGCGGTTTTTCATTGCGTTGTGTGAAATCATGCATCAAACTTCTTTCCACAAAAGTTCCTTATGAACATGAGGTTAAAAGTTCAATAGAGGGCGCTGAACCTGTTAAAAAAATACGTAATGTTACAATTATGAGTGTTTTTATGAAGACTGGTGGTAATGAAGATACGCTTTTTGCTGAATATGGGCCAACATTTTGCAAAGACTTTAAAGCCGCACCGCCTGAAAAATCCATAGCCTTTTCCTTTGAGGTCAATCCACGCGTGCTATTTAAGATGAATAATAATAAGTTGCCCTTTGGTTGCCACGCTTTTGAGAAGTATGATTGGGAGTTTTGGCAGGATAAGATTTTGATTTAAATGTTTTTTAACTATAAATTTAAGCATTATACTTTTAATGAAATTACGAGGTATTAGCATGGAATATACTAAACTTGGACGCACTGGTTTAGAGGTTGGCAAAATTGGCCTTGGCGGCGAATGGTTTAATAATAAAACTGATGAGCAAACAGCAGCTATCATTAATAAAGCCATTGATGTGGGCATGAATTTCATTGACATATTCATGCCACAAGCTCCCACCAGAGATGCTCTGGGTAAAGCCCTTAAAGGAAAGCGGGATAAGTTTATTATACAAGGGCATTTTTGCACAGTTTATGAAGATGAACAATACGGCAGAACGCGCGATTTACAAAAAACAAAAGACTCTTTTGAAGACTTACTAAAGCGCCTTGGTACTGACCATATTGAAATTGGTATGATTCACTACGTTGATAGTGATGATGATTATAAATCCGTTTTTGAAACTGAAATTATTGAATATGCAAAAGAGCAAAAAGCCAAAGGAATTATTAAGCATATTGGCTTAAGCTCTCATAATCCACGCATTGCATTAAAGGCTGTGGAGAGCGGGCTCATTGATGTATTAATGTTTAGTATAAACCCTGCCTATGACCTAGAACATGCTGAAACTGATATTGAAACATTAATTGAATATAAAGGTTTAGGTGAGAGTGAGTGGACTGTGGATGTGGCAAGGCAAAAGCTCTACACCGCTTGCGAAAATCTTGGCGTGGCCATTACGGTAATGAAGGCGCTTGGTGCTGGTAGTCTTTTAAGTGATAAAGCCTCCCCCTTTGGTGTGGCCATGACTGTTCCCCAATGTATTCAGTATTGTTTGGATCGTAGTGGGGTAAAGGTTGTGCTTATAGGTTGTGACAATGCTGAGCAAGTGGAGCAGGCCGTAGAGTATTATAATATTGACCCACAAGATCGTGAATATGGGCATATATTTGCCAATGAGCAAAAAATAGTAATGACTGGTAAATGTATGTACTGTAACCATTGCCAGCCTTGCCCCTCTCAAATTGATATTGCAGCAGTCACAAAATACCTAGACTTAGCCTTACAGCAAGACACAGTGCCACAAAGCGTTCGGGAGCATTATGCCTCACTTTC
>CAYJCI010000232.1:0-3626 GCA_964368595.1 uncultured Desulfovibrionaceae bacterium | reverse complement strand
AAAGCAGGCAAAAAACAACAGCCAGCATTAAACTGTGGCATGTTATTATTTTTAAGCCTTTTCATCTTGCAGCTCAGTTTTTTAATTAAAAAAATTATTAAAAAACCACCACTGCAAAACTAGCTATGCATAAAATAATACACTTTGTGCATTTGGCAATGCAATAAATCAAAAATTATACTGATGAATGTAACACTTTTCACAAGAATATGCAATGCTAAGACATGAGCAAAACTTGATAAAATACAACCTAAATTTACTCACTCTCAATTTGATATTGTTCAAATTTATCGGCAACAGAGCTTAAAAGCATTGCCATAGTCGCAGAAACCAAAGCCAAGGCCCTTGGCTCAACTTGCTGTAAACTATCAATACCAAAAATAACTTTGAAAAAATGCGCAGGGCAGCTTTGCTGCTCTTGCTTGCCAAGCATTTCCATATAAGGCGCAAAATGCGTATCCACAAAGTTTTTGGCTTCAGACCTCGGTATGCCGTGCTCTTTAAGCAAAGCAGAAGTTGAGCGTAAATATTCCACCAGCACACTATTTGGCGCATGAACCATAAGCCCAGCCACTATGGCAGCATGTACAAATCCATACCATTCTAGTCGAAATAGTTTTATATCATTTACATTTAAACCATCTTCAGCTATGTTCGCAGCCAATTGGTCAACTTGAGCTTGTTCAGTATTTAATGAGAATAAAATGCAAGCCGCTTCGACCCCTTGGGCCATACTCAGTACTTTTTGTGACATACACTCCTCCAGTTCTTCTTCCATCTTGCCCTGTACAGAAGTAAGCGTCAAGCCCAGTACAATAAAAGTTTCAATTAAGCATGCTTAGTATAAAGTTTTTTATTTTATACACGATATGGTTAATTGGTGATTATAGTCTATAAATTTTGGGAACGAGGAACAAATTATGAAATTACAAATGAAGATACAGCTACCTATTTTTATCTTGCTTGTACTATTAATAGGCGCAAATAGCTATTTTAGCTATAAAGAAGCTGCAGTAGGCCTTGAGGCAGCCGCCCTAGAAACTTTAGAAGGAGAAACCCAAGCCCTTGCAAATTTCGTTATGGAATTAGGCATTAAAAATCAGCAAGATATTCTGCGCATTGCTTCAGATGTTAGCGTCACCAATTTTTATAGATACAATGCAAGGGACAAGCTTTCCATAGAATCTATGAACGAGTCCTTACTCAAAATACAAGAAACCTACCCTGATTTTGTCTATGTGGCATTATTTGATTTGGAAGGAACTATCATTGCCTCATCCCAGCCAACAAAAGCAACACTTGGTAGTAACTTTGTAGATAGAGCATATTTTACAAAAGCTGCCGCTGGTGAAACATTTATTTCATCCATTTTTATTAGTAGGTCCATATCTTCACCCGTTATTGTAATCACAGCCCCTGTTATTGTTAATGGTAAAATCATGGGTGTAGCAAGGGGTACCTTGGTCATGGACAAGTTAGCCAAGACCATACTACCCATTTCCATTGGTGAAAATGGCTTTGCCTATGTACTTAATGATAAAGCCTTAATTAGTATAGCTCGTGAAAAAGATTGGATTTTTAATAAAGATCTTCCCTTAAAAGCATCATATGAAAAATGGACTAAGGAGCGTAGCACAGGCCACTCACTCACTAAGGGCAATAACGGCGAAAATATATACATTTTCCATCAATACGTACCAGAATCCAAGGTTACAGTAGTTGTACGTGCCACAGAAGAGGATGTCATGGCATCACTTAGTGAGATACGCAACACCAGTATAATATTCGCCATTGGGGCTTTGATTGTTGGTGGTATCGTTGTATTTTTAATAACCAAGCCTATTATTAACGCCCTTGGGCGCGGAGTTAATTTTGCCACCGATATTGCCCATGGAAAGCTTAATAGCGAGCTTGACATTAAACGCAATGACGAGCTTGGAGAGCTGGCAAATGCTTTACGCTCCATCCCTGCAACCCTCAATGGAGTTACAGAAGAATACTCAGACCTTAGCGGAAAAATCCGCACAGGCTATCTTGAAACCGTTGGCAATGCCGTAAAATTTGAGGGAGATTTTGCAAATCTCATACAGGGCACAAACAACATATTAAATAGCTTCACAATGCTAATAAATAATATTAACTCACCAGTATTTGTTTTAGACACTGATCTTAAAGCAACCTATGCCAACCCAGTAACCCACTTGGTTGTTGGCGAGGATTATATTGGTAAAACCTATGTAGAATTATTTAACAATATTGACAGCAATAGCGATAAAGACGCAATATTAATAGCAAAAAACACAAAGAAACCTGCTAACAATGAGACTATCGCCCGCCCACGCGGTAAAGAAATTGACATTACCTACAGCGCCATACCCATACTAAATGAGCTAGAGGAAATACTTTGCATCCTAGTGCTAATAACTGACCTTTCAAAAATTAAGAATACGCAACGTACTATTATTGAAGTTGCTAACAATGCGACTGACATTGCAAACCGTGCTGCGGCTGCCGCTGAGCAATTATCCGCTCAAGTAGAACAAGTAAGCAAGGGCACTCGTGAACAACATGACAGAACAACCTCTGCCGCTGCTGCCATTGAAGAAATGAATGCCACTGTACTTGAAGTTGCAAGAAATGCTGAAGAGGCAAGAGTACAAGCTGGTGAAACGCAAGAAAAAGCAAACCATGGTGCACAGCTTGTTGAGCGTGTGGTGCATGCTATGGACGAAGTAAATAGCGTTTCTCAATCACTTTCAGAAAATATAACTAAGCTTGGCACACAAGCTGAATCCATTGGTAGTGTAATGGGTGTTATTTCTGATATTGCTGACCAAACAAACCTACTTGCCTTGAATGCCGCCATTGAAGCAGCCCGCGCTGGTGAAGCTGGCCGAGGCTTTGCAGTTGTTGCTGACGAAGTTCGTAAACTGGCAGAAAAAACCATGTCTGCAACGTCAGAAGTTGGTAATAGCATTAGCGGTATTCAAAGCTCCACAACTTCTAACATTGCTCATTTTGAAAAGGCTGCCAAAATCATTGCTGAGGCCACAGAACTAGCCAACACTTCAGGCCAAGCCCTTACAGAAATTCACAGCTTAGCTGAAGGTAATGCTCAATTAATTACGGGTATTGCTACCGCAGCTGAGGAGCAATCTGCCACATCTGAAGAAATCCACCAAGCAGCGGAAGGAGTTAACCGCATAGCCACTGAAATTTCCTCAGGCATGGATGAAGCGGCCATTGCCGTAAGAGAGCTTGCGGAACTGTCCCTAAACCTAAAAACAACGCTTAATAAGTTAGAAAACATCTAAAACAGCTTAATTAACCATAAAAAAGTCCCTTGAGTGTTATTTTATTAGCAGGCAAGGGACTTTTTTCTTATATAGTCGATGCTGAAAAACAGTTAAAACTACTAAAATAATAACACTTTTAATCAAAATATTCTAATAAATTGCCAGAAAAGGGTGTGTAGCATACTTTTTTGGCGATTTTATGACACAAAAAAATGGTTTTTCAAGCGGCGGCTAACACAATTTGAGCAAAGCTCAAATTTAGCGTGCTGACAAAGTCAACACGATCGATAAATCAAGAGTAGGTGCAATTTATTTGCACCGTTAAGCTCT
>CAYJCI010000231.1:0-3638 GCA_964368595.1 uncultured Desulfovibrionaceae bacterium | reverse complement strand
AGTAACTGTATTGCCAGTAGCTGTCCAGTCAGTAGTATCAAATTTACCATCTTCATTAATAGAATTTCTTACTTTGCCTGCTTCATCAGCTGCAGCTACAATTTCAATATTTTTAATATCGCCATCTTCTATGGCCTCTTTCACGTCAGCAAATCTATCTATACCCCAATCAATTTGTTGCTGGGTTGGAACGCCAGAAAGTAATACATCCATACCTTCACCGCCATCAATAACAGAAGCTTTGTAAGAATAGCCACCTGTTACGAATATGGTGTCATCATCATTGCCAGCGTCAACTATATCACTAAACTCTGCAATAATAAAATCATCACCTGCGCCACCTTGAATAACGTCAAGCTCACGACCACCATATATGACATCATCGCCACTGCCACCGGTTAGTGTATCTTGTCCACCAAAGCCCATGATGACGTCATTACCATCACCGCCATGAACTACATCATTTCCATCATATGCTTGTTCTGTAAAATAATCTCTGTTATCTACATTGATTATATCTTTAACTCCACCAGTTTCAACATGCTCGCGTATGCTATCAATAAAGCTTTGCACCTTTGCTGAGGCATCATCATGCGTAAAACCATCACCATTTTCATCAGTAACAGTCCCGATATTTTCTCTGGTATATTCATCAGCATTTTCAAGTTTAATTGCTTTTGCAATTTCACTAACTAAGCTTAAAGTGCCATCACCAAGCAACAAATCATCACCACCATTACCAACTATTGCATCAGCATAGCTTCCACCAGTGATAATGTCTGCAGCGTTGGCATTTATGCCCTGATTCTCAAATATATTTGGATTTTCAGCAATAAATGCATTTACTTCAGCAACTTTAATTCCATCGGGGTATCTGTCACTATAATTTTGATTTATATAGTCCATAACTTCAGTTACGGTTAGGCCACCCACCACAAGCTCCATACCGGCAGCGCCTTCATGTAGAGTTGACTGATTTTCAAAAACAACAGGCACGCGCACGGAAGGGGCAAATAAAGCATTATCACCATCAAACACAGATACATTGTCAACTACATCATCAAAAAACCCATCGGCTAGTGCGCCTTTAAGGCCGTGTACGTTAAAAAAGCTTACACCTTCTGCACCAACTTTGTCATAGCAATTGATTATAAATTCACTATCTTCTGCTGTGTAAGCATTGTCAAAATAACCTTCTTGGAAAAGGCTCACACGCGTTGGATCTGTATTATCGCCATCTGTTAGAAGCAAGGTCTTTTTGTCATAGCCATTATCGAGGCTATTTAGCCAGTCACTAGCTTCCTTTAGAGCTTCCTCAGGAGCAGTACCACCTCTGCATACATAACTAAGGTTACCATTAGAATCTTCCATTTGCTCCATACCCAATGAGAGCAATATAGCAGCAGCCGCTGCTTCGGCATTGTCCGCACCTTCCACAAAAGTGTAAAGCGTATGGCCTGAAGCGTCTTTAATCATACCATCTTCAATAACAAAGGTACCAGTTGCAATCTTTGGGGGGTAACTTTTGGTGCCGTCAGCTTCAACAACTTCGATACCTGCTCCCATAAAAGTAGTCATGCTGAAATTGACAACATTGCCACCCTTGGTGTGTGCTAGTAAATTTCCAATGAAGTTTTCAATAGCCTCTTGCACAGTGTCTTGCATAGGTGTTTTTAAGTTATAAGGAAGATAGCCACCACCAAAGCTAGATGAAAAATCTAACACCATTGCAATATTATAATTTTCGCCAGTAACAATCTCACCTATCATTGGCGGAGTTTTATCACCAGCACCTGCATCCACTCCAGCTTCAAAACCAGGCATTAAGCCAGAATCATTATCATCATTCTGTGAAAGCTCGTTTTGCCCAACCGGATATTCTTCTTCATCATCGGTTGCTTCACGCGCTTGATCTAGCCTACCGATACGGTCAATGCCGTCCAATAAGTCCATGGAGGCATAATCATTGGCTGGGCCGTCACTTAAAGGGGCTGTTGGGGATTCACCAGCAGCAGGCTTAAGCTCTTCACCTAAGGCAGCAAAAAAGGCTTCACCTTCAACAACAGTATTGTCAATAATAAATGTAGGCATGTTTTCAGATGTATAAGCCACATAAAAATCCACAAGGTTAATACTAGCACCATCTTCAAAAGACATAACTAGATTGTCGCCATCACGAGTTAAAAGAGCATCATTGGGCTTAAATTCTAGAACCAAACGATCATCTGCTTGTGGTGTTAAATCAATACGTTGGCCATTCATTGGCTTTTTCAATAAAACATCTGACATTTCAAAACCTCATTTAAAAAAGTTCAACACTCCACTGGTGGCAGAGCAAAAAATATTACACAGCATAACCATGCACAATAATTAGTAGGAATTTAAAGGGCACCTCTAGGAGGTGCGAGGGATGTGGCCCCTCAGACTGTGATGAACAGTCCACTGATTATCATTTGAACATTTTTGATGAGGTAATCAGTTAGTTAGTTAGGAGTATTTAATACTCAGCATCTTTGCGACGTGGCAAGCTAAACATATTTTATTAAAATTGAAGTCAATAGCTTTTCAAGATAAATTTTAGAATTAAATTTGACATAAAAAAACTCGCCGATACGACGAGTTTAAATTTGTTATTATAACATGTTACAATTTTGCATGGCAAGTGATACAGCTCCATCATACGCCACAATACTGTCTTGTCTGAAGCCATACCTTAACAAATAATTACTTGGCCTGACCCACAACAATCAACGCTTCTGGATGCTCTGTTACCAGCACTTCCTTCATGACATTAGCATCGGCAAATAATTCATATGGGCCGATTTTTTCAATCTCATTTTCTTCATCACCTTTTATTTGAACAAAAAAGGCTTCCTTGTCATCCAATGTTTTGCCATGAACGTCACTTACTATACGAAGTTTTACTGGTGTTACACCACGAGTGCCAAGGTTTAGCTCATATGCTGCAACCTTTGATAAATCAATTACTCTGCCCTTAATGTATGGGCCGCGGTCAGTTATACAAACTACAGTACGTAGAGGGGTTTTTTGGTCTATGACCTCAACAACGGTGCCAAAAGGCAGGGTTTTGTGGGCCGCAGTCTGCGTATATTTGTTATAAACAGTGCCACTTGCTGTGGTCCTTCCGTGAAAATAACCACCATACCATGAAGCTTTACCTACTAATACATGAGATTTTTCTTTGCTCGTTTTAGCATGCACCTCTATACAGCTAAATGAACTTAAAAAAACCACAAAAATTGCTATTAAAATTTTAATATTATACATCTTTACCTTCTATAAACGATGCAATTAATACTGCATCATTATGAACTTAAGCCATATTGCTCAAGTGGTCATCTAGTAAATTACTAGGAAATTGTCAAGCAAGATTAATAATAAAAAAAAGGAGAGGCAAGAACCTCTCCTTTAATATTTTGTATAAACCTAAGCTTATTCAGCTTCAGGTTCAGCCTTTTTACGTGGTGCACGTTTTGGCTTTTCAGCGGCTTCATCAGCGGCTTCAGCTTTTTTACGTGGAGCACGTTTTGGCTTTTCAGTTGCTTCTGCATCAGCGGCAACTTCAGCTTTTTTGCGTGGTGCACGCTTTGGCTTTTCAGCGGCTTCATCAGCAGCTT
>CAYJCI010000230.1:0-3642 GCA_964368595.1 uncultured Desulfovibrionaceae bacterium | reverse complement strand
CCTCTAAGAGGTCAGCCCATTTACGTACATTAAGCATGCTAGGTACAACGCTATTACAATAATATTGAGCTTGTACTAGGAAGTCACCTTGCTTTTTCTCAGCACTTGCAATTTGCTTTTGCAATTTTGCAAGGGCTGTTTGCATATTTTCAGTATATTCTAACACATTATCAAGCGTATCTGCATTATAAGCCTTGCCCAAGGTTTTAATCTTAGCACAAGTGTCAGCAAGCTCGTTTTGGTAACGAATAGCCGCAGGATAAATAATAGTTTGGGCAATGCGTTGCACTAGCAAGGCTTCTGAGCGAATGCTCTTGCAATATTGCTCAAGATATATTTCTTGTCTGGCTTTAAGTTCAGCCTTGGTTAAGATGTTTTGACGATCATAAAGATCTATAATTTCTGGCCAAGTTATTGCTGTCAAAGCTTCGGGAGTTGTGCGCAAGTTTGGCAGGCCGCGGCGCTCTGCCTCTTTATGCCAAATGTCAGAATAGCCATCACCGTTAAAAATAACAGCGCTATGCTCTTCAATAACATCTTGAATAAAGCTTTGCACAGCTGAATTTAATTTGTCTTTTTGGCCTTTGCAGGCGTTTTCTAAATAATCAGCGGCGTAGCCTATGGAATCAGCCATCATGGCATTTAGTGCAGCCAGTGGCCCTGCAGCAGACATGCTAGAGCCCACAGCACGAAACTCAAAGCGATTGCCTGTAAAGGCTACTGGGCTTGTGCGGTTGCGGTCACCTGGATCTGCTGGGAATGGTGGTAGGGTATCCACACCAACATTCATAATCTTTTTGCTTTTAGCACCCTTTACTCGTCCAGCCCTGAATTGTTCAAATACATCAGTGAGTTGGTCGCCAAGGAAAATGGACATAATGGCAGGTGGTGCTTCATGTGCGCCAAGGCGATGGTCATTTGATGCAGAGGCAACCGTTGCTCTAAGTAGTGCGCCATATTTATGCACAGCCCTAATCATGCATGCACAAAATACCATGAATTTTGCATTTTCATGCGGGGTATCGCCTGGATCAAAGAGTGAACCAAGGTCAGCATTACCAATGGAATAATTAAGGTGCTTGCCAGAGCCATTAATGCCGCTAAAGGGCTTTTCATGCAAAAGGCACTTTAGGCCATAACGCTTTGCCACATTGCGTAGCATGGTCATAATAATATGGTTATGATCAACTGCCAAGTTGCCAGCTTCATAACGTGGTGCAATTTCATATTGGCTTGGTGCAGCTTCATTATGTCTAGTCATAACTGGTACGCCAAGTTTATAAAGCTCGCGCTCAACTTCCATCATAAAGGACAGCACTCGCTGAGGAATTACACCAAAATATTGATCACTAAACTCTTGACCCTTTGCAGGGCGCGCGCCAAAAAGTGTTCGTGCGGCAATGTGAATATCAGGTCTTGCAAAGTTGAAGTTTGCATCAATTAAAAAATATTCTTGCTCAATGCCAGCATAAGAAATGATGGGTAAATCTGTATGAATATCAAAAATTGATAACAAGCGCTTTGCTTCATGGTTAATGCTTTGATTGGAGCGTAGAAGTGGTGTTTTTTTATCTAGTGCAATACCAGTCCATGATAGAAAAACAGTTGGAATACATAAAAATGTACCATTGGGATTTTCCATAATATAGGCTGGGCTTGTTACATCCCAAGCAGTGTAGCCGCGGGCCTCAAAGGTAGAGCGCAAGCCACCAGAAGGGAAGCTTGATGCATCTGGTTCACCTTGAATTAGCATGGTTCCAGAAAATTCAGCTAGCACGCCGCCATAGCCATCTGGCTGTAAAAAGCTATCGTGCTTTTCCGCAGTTGTCCCTGTAAGGGGGTAAAATATATGCGTAAAGTGCGTAGCACCCTTTTCAATAGCCCAGTCTTTCATAACAGCAGCTACTGTGTCTGCAATATTTGCATCCATTCTTTGCCCAAAATCAATGGTTTTACGCAGTGATTTGTAAATAGCGCGGGGCAAACGCTCACGCATAACTTTGTCATTAAAAACATTGCAGGCAAAAATATCCTGCGGGCTTGTGTCAGCAAAGTTAAGCGGGGCGTGGGCTGGGCGGTAATTTGTTATTGCTTGTATTGCATTGTGTCTGGCATTATTTGTGGGCATAAAAGCACTCCTTAAGGATGAAAACATGCAAAGCACAACATACAAAAAAGTTGGATGGTCGTAAAGAGATTATGCAAGGCATAAAAGGAAATAAAATTGATTATTGCTAAGCATATTTTAAAAAAGGGTTAAGACGGGGAGAATGAGTAAGGCATCCCGTCTTTTCCCAATGTTGGCAAGAAAGCCAAAATACTTTGTAAAAACAAATAACTAAAGGCTAAATGAAAAATTGTGTACTGCATGCCAAGTGCAAGCGTGTCAATTTTTAAAAATCGTGTTACTCTTGTTTACGCATTTAAAGTGCCCGTGTCAATTTTTAAAAATCGTGCTACGCAAAATAAATGGAGAAAAATATTAATTTGTTTGAAATTACAGAGAGATAATAGGAAAATATTTTTTAGATAAGAGTTAAGGCCCTTGAAAATTGTGTGCTTGAAAAGGAAAATGTAAAACTTAAATAATTACAAGGGCTTTATCTGCTTGTGGTAGTACGCGCCCAACAACTGTTGCGTGTTCGCCAAGATTTGTAAGCAAGCTAAGGGCAGTGCTTGCGTCATTTTCTGGCACAGCAAGCAATAAGCCGCCAGATGTTTGAGTATCAAATAATACGCTTAAAAGGGCAGGGGAAAGCTCACCAGAAATTTTAGTAAAGGCTTGCCAATATTTTCTATTATTATGGCTACCTGCAGGGATAAGGCCATTGTTTGCAAAATCAATAACATAGTCCAAAATTGGTACTGATTGGCTTGCAATTTCTACTTGCACCTTGGAGGCAAGGGCCATTTCAATGGCATGCCCGCAAAGGCCAAATCCTGTAATGTCCGTTGCGGCTTTTAGTGAAAATTCGCTTATGGCTTTGGCGGCATTGTTATTTAGCTTTGCACACCATTTTTCAATAAGTTTTTGGCTTTCTTCCCAATTATCCCAACGTGCTTTAACACCTGTGGATAAAATGCCTGTGCCTAGTGGTTTAGTTAAAATTAGCACATCACCAACATTTAGGCCGTCATTGGTGGTGGCATTTTGTGGGTCAATGTGGCCTGTGACTGAGAGGCCGTATTTAATCTCTGCATCTTCAACACTATGACCGCCCACAAGAACGCACTTAGCTTCAATAAGGGCATCTTGTCCGCCGCGTAAAATTTCACTCATGGTGCTTAGGCCAGTTTCACCGTGGCAAGATGTGGGGAAAAATAGCATATTTAATGCACACCAAGGGGTGCCTCCCATGGCGTAGATGTCAGACAGGGCATTGGCGGCAGCAATGCGTCCGAACATATAAGCATCATTAACAATGGGAGCCAAAATATCCACAGTTTGCACCAAGGCCCTGCCGTTTGGAAAGTCCACAATGGCGGCATCTTCATTGCGCGCACGCCCAGCAAGCACACGCAATTCAAGAGTTTGGTGTGTTGGGGGTACGGTTTTTAATAATTGCTCCAGAACCTCTGGGGCTATTTTGGCTGCTCAGCCTGCGGCTTTTGCCATATCAAGTAGGTGCATAATATTACTTT
>CAYJCI010000229.1:0-3664 GCA_964368595.1 uncultured Desulfovibrionaceae bacterium | reverse complement strand
TTGCGTTGCGTACGATTTACGTAAGGTTCGTAAACTCACCACGTAAACGGCTTTTCCGCCCGTTGGGTCGAACTTCTTGCGACCGCAAAGCAGTGTTTGGAGTGGGCGTGTCTTTTTTGAAAAATGCGTTGAAACGTATTTTTCAGCATCAACTAATTAATATTTATATATAAAAAGTATCCCACAATAGAAATTATCGGTACAATTAAAATGCCGTGGCATGGATCAAGGCTAAAAGTGCTATTTATTCAGACGTTCGCGTAACCTCAATCACAGGTGGAAGCTTAGTAATTAAATCTATAATTCTGTATAGTTGGCTTAAATCCTTCACTTCAATTGTGACATCCATCTCGCCCTTACCATCTACCAAGGTGTTAGATATTAAAGAGTCAATATTTACATCTTCTTGAGCGAAAATTTGCGTCACTTGGGCAATTACCCCACGCTCATTGCGCGCGGTAATGTGAATACGAGCTAGATATGGCTTATCCTCTTCACCATCCCAGTTAACTGAGATTAAACGCTCCGGCTCCATATTTGGAACATTGGGACAATCCACACGGTGCACGGCAACGCCAAAACCACGACTAATATAGCCAATAATTGCATCACCAGGAACAGGGTTACAGCATTTAGCATAGCGAATTAATACACCATCAACACCACTTAGCTTTACACCACCAGCCGCAGGGGCCTTGGTGGGGGCTTTGGCCTTGGCGGCAGGATCAGCCGCAGGGCTAGGGGTTACAGCATCAGGATTTAAGACCGCATATAATTTATTTAATACTTTACGTGGTGTATGGTGAGCATAGCCAACACTGGCCAGCAAATCATCCACGCTATCAAAATTCATATCTTCAGCTACAATTGCCAACTGCCCGCCCTTTAAGGCTTTGGCTACATTTAGGCTAACTTTGCGGCCTTCCTTTTCAAGCATTTCACGCCCAAGCGCTAGGGCGCGGGCCCTTTCCTCCGTACGTAAATAATGCTTAATGCGGCTACGAGCTTTAGCAGTTTTGACTATTTTTAGCCAATCTCTATTGGGATGGCGGGATTGATCAGTAATAATTTCAACAATATCACCATTCTTAAGCACAGTACCAAGCGGCACAAGCCGCCCATTAACCTTACCACCAGAACAGTGATGCCCAACCTTAGTGTGAATATGAAAAGCAAAATCTAATGGGGTTGCCCCTTCCGGTAGCTCTTTTACATCACCTTGAGGTGTGTATACGTAAACTTCGTCCTTAAATAAATCCAAGCGTAAAGAATGCATAAATTCTTTAGAATCACTTTCATCACGCTGGCGTTCAAAAATTTCTTGTAACCAAGAAAACTGCTCAAGGTCTTTAGGGCTAACCTTGCTTTTTTCTTTATATAGCCAATGCGAGGCAACGCCATGTTCAGCTTGGCGGTGCATCTCCTCGGTGCGTATTTGAATTTCAATACGCTCACCCTCTGGCCCAATTACTGTAGAATGTAAACTTTGATAGCCATTGGCCTTAGGCATGGAAATATAATCTTTAAATCTTCCATGCACTGGCCTCCACTGTGAGTGCACAAGCCCAAGCACAGCATAACAATCTTTAATATCATCCACCAAAACCCTAAAGGCCATGATATCATGCATTTCATCAAGCGTTAACGAAAGCTGAAGCATTTTTTTATGTATGCTATATTTATGCTTTATCCTTCCGTAAACATTGCCCTTAATGCCATTGCTCTTAATCAGGCCTTCAATGCCTTCTACAACTTTATCAATAATCTTACGCTCAACAACTTGGTTATCTTCAAGCCAAGAGGTAATTTGCTTATACACGTCAGGGCGTAAATATTTAAAACTTAAATCTTCCAAAATCTGCTTAACCCTGTGCAATCCTAAACGATTGGCAAGGGGTGCATAAATATCCATTGTTTCTTGAGCAATGCGCCTTTGCTTATGCTCTTTTTGGAAGTCAAGGGTACGCATATTATGAATGCGGTCAGCAAGCTTTACCATTAAAACGCGAATATCATGGCTCATGGCCAAAATCATTTTGCGTATATTTTCTGCTTGAGCATCTTCTTTAGAATCAAAGGGGATAAGGCTAATTTTGGTCACCCCGTCAACGATGTCCGCCACATCCTCACCAAATAGCTCATCTAAATCCTCAACAGTTGCCTTGGTATCCTCCACAGTATCATGCAAGAGGCCAGCAACCACTGTAGCCTCATCAAAGCCAAGTTCTGCAAGAGTGTGGGCCACAGCTAAGGGGTGTGACAAATATGGCTCGCCAGAAAGGCGAGTTTGACCAGCGTGGGCAGATGCGGCATACACATATGCTTTTTGAATGAGTGCAAGATTTGCATCATGATTTTTTGATGCAACTTGATCTAATATTTCCTGAATTCTTATCATATGGCACACCTAAAAGATTTTACTGAATAAGTAAATCATTATTTTCCAAGCCTTTGTCTATCCACCATTTTTCAAAATCATACATAATGCCTGCAAGAGCTGGCTCAATACCTTTAAATCGTGACTGTATTATGGGCAAGGCATAAGGCACAAATAAAAAACAATAAGGCTGTTCAGCATGCATAATTTCTTGTAATTTTGCATACATAACCTTGCGTTTTTCCATGTCCGGAATGCCCCTTGCCGCCACTAACAATTCATCAATTTCAGGATTAATGTAGCGAGTGAAATTTAAACCACCAGCCTTAGCCTTTGATGAATGCCACACATCAAAAATATCAGGGTCTTGGCCTATGGTCCAACCAAGTATCACAGTATCAAAACGCCCAGTATCCACAAATTCCTTAATAAAGGCCGCCCATTCAACTGTCCGAATTTGTACATTTATTCCAATATGTTTAAGCTGGCTTTGAATCACAGTGGCTGTTAAAATCCGCTGTTCATTGCCTTGGTTAGTCAAGATGGTAAATTCTAAAGGCTTGCCGTCCTTTTCCAATATACCATCGCCATCATTATCAAAATAGCCTAATTCAGCCAGTAAATCCTTGGCAATTTGCACATTTTGTTCAATGGGCTTTAATTTATTATGATAGGCCCATGAGCCAGGCTTATAAGGCCCAAATGCAGGTACACCCTGCCCCATAAGTACACCTTTGACAATACCCTCGCGATCAATGGCATACGATATGGCTCGGCGCATGCGAACATCTTGAAACAAGGGGTGTAACATATTAAAGCCCATAAATACATACATTGATGATAAATATTTATATTTATTAAAGCCTGTATCCCACGGCTTACCACTAGTTTGCCGTAAATATTGCTGTGGGGTTAAGTTCATAAAATCAAGCTTGCCGGCCCTTGTTTCTAAAAACATGGTCGAAATATCGGGTATTATTCTATATGTTACGTTTTCAATATAAGGCTTACCCATGAAATAGGTGGGGGACGCACTTAAAGTCACCCTTAAGCCAGACTCCCATTTTTGCAAACGATACGGACCAGCCCCAATTGGCTTGCGGGCAAATGAGGTATTGCGTAAATCCTGCCCCTCCAAGATATGTTTAGGCAAAATGGCGCTCATCCAAGAGCTAATGGCCCTTGCAAAATATTTTTCATAGGTAACTTCAAAGCTATAACGACCAGTTTTGCGAAATTCTTTAACCTGCATAAAGTCGCCAGCATAGGGTGATGCAGTCTTGGGGT
>CAYJCI010000228.1:0-3671 GCA_964368595.1 uncultured Desulfovibrionaceae bacterium | reverse complement strand
CACGTAACCAAAGGCTATGATCACATCCAAGTATCAGGAAGCAGCTTTCCTTTAATCAAAGCAAAACGCGTAAAAGAAATATTAAATGACAGTAAAGACCTCACCTTACTAAAAATATCGCCCCCACCAAAACTACCCGTACTTAGCTTTAATACTAAAATTCGTCGCACCGATAGAATCAGTGCATGGGGCTATCCAGCTATCATTGCCATGGCTGATACTAAGATGGATCAAATTGTTAGCGGAGAGTTTGATGGCACGCCACCTCTTGTTTATACCGACGGTGCTGTGAGTAGCTTCGTGAATGATGGCCAAGCGGTTAGCATTATACATTCTGCAGTATTAGCTAATGGTAATAGCGGTGGCCCGCTCATTAACACTCGTGGTGAAGTTATTGGCATTAATACGTGGCGTGGGCTTGAAATGAATGAAGGCATCATGGCAAATGGCGCACATACTGCCAAAGTCATTATTGATTTTTTACGATCTTGCAAGGTGGAGCCCAAAATTGCAACCAATGATAATTCATCTGCTAAAACACAACCTGCAGCAGAAAATATTCCCTCAACCACTCTTTCCACAAAAAATAAAGAAGGTTCAAATTTAGAAAGCTCTATTCAAAACGCTGAAAGCACAACAACAAATACCACTCAAAAACTCGACAACCTTTCAAGTGAAATGCAAAAACATTACATGCTTGCGCAAAGTGGCAATGCAGAAGCACAAGCCTATGTTGGAGTTTCACTTTATTATGGTGATGATGCACCAGAAAAACCCGACCTTGGTGTATATTGGCTACAAAAGGCAATGAGCAATGGTAATGTCTATGCTTTGGCCATGTACGGTGCAATTCAAATTACCGACCCACACTATAAAAATATTGAGCAAGGCTTAAAGCATTTAGAGGATGCCGCAAAAAAAGATGCTAAATATGCCGCAACATTAGCACATTTTCTATATACAGGTGAAATATTTGGAGTATCACGTAATTTTGAGCAAGCTTTTGCCTTTGCACAAAAGGGGGCTAGTTCTAATGACATTGACGCAACTGCCCTACTTGCTTTCTTTTATTTTGAAGGAATTGGTACAAAACAAGATAATGCCAAGGCTTTAAAATATGCTAACCTTGCGGCCAAAAAAGAGAATTCTTTAGCATATGCAGTTTTAAGCTGGCTATATCATAAAGGTTTTGAAGTAAAGCAAAACAGCTCAAAAGCCTTTGAATACGCAAGCTTAGCTGCTAAGAACGACGAACCAGAGGGCATAGCCTTACTTGCATACTTTTATCATAAAGGGATAGGAGTTGAAGTAAATCAAGCCGAAGCTTTTAATTTAGCCATAAAAGCTGCAGAGGATGGTAATGATTTTGGGCGCATACTCTCAGGGCTTTTTTATGCAGAAGGATATGGAGTAAAAAAGGATATAGTTCAGGGAGTTGCCTATTTAAGCTTGGCCCTGCAATTGGGCGATACTGGAGCACAGGAACTATATGATAATTATTCAAAAAAATTAAATAAAAAGCAAAAGCAACAAGTAAAAAGCCAAGTGAATATTTGGCTTAAACAATGGGGCTTCTAAAGTTATAAAGATTAAGAAATAAGAATTTTAATAAAATATAAAGGAGTTTAACTGATGACTAATGCTTATTACAAAATCCCCACCCCAATCAACGAACCTGTGCAAAATAATGTACCAGGTAGTGAAGAAAGAGCTAAACTAAAAGCAGAATTGCAAAAACAATCTTCACAAGTTATAGAAATTCCACTAGTTATCAATGGCGAACGCATTTTTACTGAAAATAAAATTGATGTTGTAATGCCTCATGACCATGGGCATATTTTAGCCAAATGCTCAGTGGCTGAGCCAAAGCACCTACAAATGGCCTTAGATGCCGCCAAAAATGCAAAAGAAGCTTGGGCAGACATGCCATTTGAGCATCGTGCAGCCATATTTTTATCAGTAGCTGAAAGAATTTCTGGCCCCAATCGTTATCAAATGAGTGCATCTACCATGCTTGGGCAAAGCAAAACTGCTTTTCAAGCTGAAATTGATGCCACTTGCGAGTTGATAGACTTTTTGCGCTTCAACGCCCACAATGCTGAAGAAATTTTCCATGAGCAACCACAAAGCTCCAAGGGCATTTGGAATCGCATGCTTTATCGTCCTCTTGATGGTTTTGTTCTTGCCATCTCTCCATTTAACTTTACTGCCATTGCGGGCAATCTTGGCTCCGCTCCGGCTTTAGTTGGCAATACCATTTTATGGAAACCAGCCACAACTTCTGTATTATCAAACTACTATTATATGGAACTATTGCTTGAAGCTGGCCTACCAAATGGCGTTATTAACTTCATTCCAAGCAAGGGCAGCGATATTAGTAAGTATGTTATTTCTGACCCTAATCTTGGCGGCATACATTTTACTGGCTCAACAGCTGTATTCCAAAGCATTTGGGCTCAAGTTGGCAGTAATATTGATAAATACAAAGCTTACCCTCGTCTTGTGGGCGAAACTGGCGGCAAAGACTTTGTTTTTGCACATAAAACTGCCCATATTGATGCCCTTGTAACGGCTCTTGTGCGTGGTGCTTTTGAGTATCAAGGCCAAAAATGCTCTGCCGCTTCTCGTGCTTATATTCCTGCAAGCATTTGGGGTGAAGTTAAAGATAAATTGCTAGCAGCCATTAATGATATTAAAATGGGTGATGTACGCGACTTTAGAAACTTCATGGGCGCTGTAATTGATGAAGCAAGCTTTGATAATATTGTTGAATACTTAAAGCGCGCAGCTCAAAGCGATGATGCGGAAATCTTGTGCGGCAATTATGATAAGAGCAAGGGTTATTTTATTTCACCTACTGTTATTGTAGCTAAAAAGCCAGATTATGAAACCATGAGGGATGAACTCTTTGGGCCTGTGCTTAGCATCTATATTTATGAAGATGATGACCTTGATTCAGCATTAAAACTTTGCGACGAAGGCTCAGCCTATGCCCTAACAGGTGCTATCTTTGCAAGGGATAGAGAAGTGCTTGTACATATGAGCAAAGCCTTGCAATATGCCGCAGGTAACTTCTATATTAACGATAAACCTACAGGTGCTGTGGTTGGCCAACAGCCATTTGGTGGCGGCCGTGCCTCTGGTACAAATGACAAAGCAGGCAGCAAGCTTAATATTTACCGCTGGTTAAGCCCACACACCATTAAGGAAACACTTGTGCCCATCACTGAAATAAACTACCCCTTCATGGATGAAGAATAGTTTAATAGCTAATTCATATTATATTCCTAAAACACCCTGCATTATTTAATTCAGGGTGTTTTGTTTTGGCGGCAGTAAATACCACACAGACTTATGTCCCTACCTTGGTATAAAAAAGAAAAGCCATCGTTTAACAGTGCAAGGAAATCAAACAACTAAGGGAGTTCAAAGATACTGGATACAAGAAAGTGGGCGGTTTTTTGGAAGCGCAGTGTACTCTTATGGTCCTCGACCGTAGTAAAAAACAAGCCTGACGCAGCAATTTACCCTTTTTCAGTAGTCGCCAAAAGCTGACAAAATAAATCGGTTCAAAAAGGGCAAAGAGCAAGGAAGGCGAAGTTTTTTTACGAAGCGCAGTGTACTCTTATGGTCCTCGACCGTAGTAAAAAACAAGCCTGACGCAGCAATTT
>CAYJCI010000227.1:0-3671 GCA_964368595.1 uncultured Desulfovibrionaceae bacterium | reverse complement strand
GTAAATCGTACGCAACGCAATTCCTGCTTGTTTTTCGTGGCGCACAATTTGAGCTGTGCTCAAATTGTGTTAGCCGCCGCTTGAAAAACAATTTTTTTGCATCATAAAATCGCCAAAAAAGTATGCTACACACCTTTTTTCTGCCAATTTTATTAGAATATTTTAATTAAACATGTTATTATTTTAGTATTTTCAACTACTTTTCAACGTCGACTATTTAACTTGATATTCCTCGCAAATTATATAAAATATGGAAAGCCCTAACTTTAGCGAGGGAAAATGCTTTATAAATCCAAACAACAGACTGACATTATCCATCTAGTATTATTTCTTTGCCTACTGCCTTTTTTATTTATTGGCATTGGCTCTTTTTATATCATACAACTTGACAATACCTTGCGGGAAGACCTTAGCAGAACCATGCATAATGTAGGAGTTGATGCAGCCCACACTGCCAACTTACGCATGGAAAGCAGCATTAGACGCCTTGAAGGCATTGCCAATAATCCCATTTTATCTGACCCAGACATTTCCCTAAAAATCAAGATGGATATCTTGCGCAAAGAAGCGGCAAAATACGGCTGGCAAGACATTCTTATTGCTGATGAAGATGGCAGCACACGTAGCTCTAGCGGTAAGAAGATGAATGTATCCCGCAGAAATTATTTTGCCAAAGCCATGCAAGGCAATCCATTCTACTCATCCATATTAAATAGCCCATTATATGACATGCCCATTGTGGCTCATGCTGTGCCGCTTACGAGAGATTTTTCAATTGTTGGGGCACTTATTGCCATTGAAACTGCACATGAGCTATATTTTACCATTGATGCAAGAGTGAACCGCCATGGCGATATAATCACTCAATTTATCGATGATGATGGTGTATTAATTAGTGATAAAAAAATACTTGATGAACATTTTTACACAAAAATTGCTGAGGAAAATAAGCTTAGCATCGAAGAAGTACAAGAGCTAATCATTAACCAAAAAAGCATTACTCGCCCCCTGCTGTATGATGGCCAAGAATGCTACTTACTAACCAATTTTATTGGTCAAAGTGTTTGGAGTGTTATTACAATTATCAATAAAGATGTAGCCATGGGTAAACTTAATGAAATCATCTACCTCTCTATTGGGGTTATGATTATCATGGTTGCATTACTTGCTGTATATATAGCACATTTACTCAAAATCAGGAAAACTTACGAACGCCAAAGCCACATAGCCCACGCGGCACTTCATGTGGAAGGTATTTTTTATGTAGCCATTGATAGAGCTGCCAATATCATTTATGCCAATGACGGATTAAAGCACCACCTCCAATTAACTGATAATACTCATATACTTACTGACTATTTTGAAAATATACGCCTAGACGCATTGCATGTATTGCTAAATTCTAAAAAAACCTTTGTTTTGCCTGTCATCACTCCAAATACTGAAAAAATACACATTCAATGGAGTGTTTTACCAGGTACAGGCCAAGGCAAAGAGCACTGGCGCATGCTTGGTATAGACGTTTCTGCTCATCAGCATAAATTGGAAGCAGAACTTGCCAATCTTCATAATGATGAATTGCAGCAAATCATTGATAACCTACCATCGCCAATTTTACTACACGCCATTGATGGCACAATACTTATGGCCAATGATAGCGCAAAACATCTAGCAAATAGTGACCACCTAGAAACTTTAGGCAAAGCATTACAAGCTGGCGTTAAAGACGAAGTTTTTGAAAGACAGATGCAAATACTCGCAAACATGCCAGAAAATGAAGCCAGCGTATCCGGCACATTTGAATTCACTAAGGCAGATGGTAATACAGTAATTTTCCAATGCAACCTCAACCCATTATTTGACGAACATGGCAAGGTTAAAGCAGCAGTGAGCTTATCCACAGACATTACAGCAACTGTTGACCTTCAAAAGAAATTGGAAAATGAAATTTCCAGACTACAAGGCATATTAGAAAGTTGCCCTGCTGGTGTATTTTTTAGCAAAAAAAATGTTATCCAATATTGCAATCCTAAAGCGCAAGAAATTGCAGGCGTGCGCAAAGGTAGCCCAACACCAGGCGATGATGTGATGATTGAGGGTGACATTAAAGCATTGTATACAAGCTTCACCGATGGCATTGATACTTATGATGCCCCATTTACCATACGCGACCCTAATGATAATTTAAGAAATTTATTGCTTACAGGCATTAACTTCATCTGGAATGAAGAGCACATGCAAATCCTTTGGGCACTTGAAGTCACAGAAATGCACAAAATTCAACAAGAATTAATGCTAGCAAAGGATGCAGCCGAAGCAGCAACTCGTGCAAAAAGTGACTTTTTAGCCACTATGAGCCATGAAATACGCACCCCCATGAATGCAATATTAGGTTTTTTACATCTATTTGACAGGAAAAACCTCTCACAAAAACAAAATAGCTATATTGAAAAAATAACAATCTCCGCCACTGGCCTTTTGCGCATTATTAATGACATTTTGGACTTTTCAAAAATAGAAGCCAACAAAATGGATCTTGAAAATATAGCTTTTAACCTAGAAGTAAGCATGAACGCCATTCATAGCATAATGTCTTTTAGTGCTAATGAAAAAGGCCTTGACCTTACAAGCGAAATTGCTAAAGACGTACCGAAAATTATCATTGGTGACCGTGAAAGAATTAATCAAGTTCTTTTGAACTTGCTTGGAAATGCCATAAAATTTACCCATCAAGGCTCAGTATCGCTTCAGGTAAAATTAAATCACATTATAGATGATGAACATGTCATGCTTGACTTCATAGTTACGGATACTGGAATTGGCCTTTCAAAAGAACAAAGCGCAAAATTATTCCAGCCATTTACTCAAGCAGATGCCTCAACCTCACGCCGCTTTGGCGGAACTGGGCTTGGACTAATAATTAGCAAAAAGCTTGCTGAGCTTATGGGCGGCAATATTAGCCTTAACTCAACCCTTGGACAAGGCTCAGAATTTACCTATTCACTTAAAGCCAAAATTGATAACAGCATTGACACTGAGCAGTTAGCAATGCTTAGTAATGACATATTTAACAATGAAGATTACACCCACGCTGACACCTCAACCCTCATAGGCAAAAAAATACTCTTGGTTGAGGATAATATGATTAATCAAGAAATAGCTGCCGCATTGCTTGAGGATTATAAATTTGAATTAGATTTTGCTGATAATGGGCAAGAAGCTATTAAATGCGTGAAGGCTAAAGAGTACGACCTAATCTTAATGGACATTCAAATGCCCACTATGGACGGCCTACAAGCCACTAAGCACATTCGGTCACTAAATCATGAATTGCCATATGTGGAAAAACTGCCCATCATTGCCATGACAGCCAACGTCATGACAGAGGACAAACAACGCTGCGAAGAAGCCGGAATGAATGCACATGTGGCAAAACCCATCTCCCCACATGAACTTAGGAAGGCTTTAATTAAGTGGTTGCGTGCATAAGCAAATTTTAACCATCAATAAAAAGTATTTTTATTGGGCAGTTACAAGCATGAAAAAAAATTTTCAAAATTATTAAAAAAATACTTGCATGCCCAAACTTCGTCTGATATATGTATATTCCCTTAACGGGAAGGAGCGGTAGTTAAGACGGTTATAACGCCGGCCTGTCACGCCGGAGGCCG
>CAYJCI010000226.1:0-3685 GCA_964368595.1 uncultured Desulfovibrionaceae bacterium | reverse complement strand
GTTCAATGGTCTTTTCTGGAGATAAAATGCCAATTACCTGTTTAGTTTTTGATTTTGATGGCGTAATCATGGAGAGCGTGGACATAAAGGCCAATGCCTTTGAAAAGCTTTGCGCCCCTTATGGGCAAGAAGCAACTGACCGCATGCTCATGTATCACAAAATACATGGCGGTGTTAATCGCGAGTTAAAATTTCGCTGGTTTTTTGATGAAATTATTGGGCGCGAAATTTCAGATGCAGAGCTACATGATTGGAACAATAAATTTGAAACCCTATGCCTTGAGGCCGTAAAGCAATGCCCATTAGTAGCTGGCATTGAAGACACGCTAAAACATTGGCATAATAAATTGCCCATGTATGTGTGCTCAGGTGCACCGCAATCTGAGCTTGAAATTGTCTTAAAGTTGCGCAAATTAGACCATTATTTTGTAAAAATTCACGGCTACCCACCCACCAAGGAAAAACTCCTAAAGCAAATTATGCTGGATTCAAAATGCCAAGCTGATGAAATGCTAATGATTGGCGACACCTCAACAGACCTATACGCTGCAGAAGCCGTAGGCACCCAGTTTTATGGTAGGGGTAAGGACTTCATTGGTGGGAAATGGCCTTGGGCTGAGGATTTATGCGGCTTAACTGAATGGGTTGCAAAACAAAATAATATGCATTTTTAAAGAACTTAGCAAATAAATATTATTATATTAAATACATATTTTCCAAGTCAAGTTGTGCTTGGCACACAATTACAAAGATGTATTTTTTGAGTAATAATATATTTTAGCCAACGTTATGAGCGCTGAAATTGCGCATAGGGCTAATTTATTACTAACCGAAGCGCAACAATGACCTAAGTAATTTGTTCAATACATTAAAGCGTTAAAGAAGCCAACTATCTAAAAAATAAACCTAAAAAAAGGGAGCGTAAGCTCCCTTTTAATTTAATCTATGTAATTATTACACTTCATTGTGTTCAATGTGTGATGGAATAATTACTTGCTTTAGTAGTATAGGCTTTAAGAATGACCATTTGATATCATGGATTTCGAATTCTTCCATCATATCACGAACAGCATCCCAGCAGTTATGGCAAGGGCAAACAACAAGTTCTGCACCAGTGGCCTTAATCTGAGCTAGCTTTGGAGTAAGAGCAACGTTACGTTGCTTACGATACAAGCCAACACCGTTAAAGCCGCCACCACCGCCGCAGCAGTAGTTGTGGTCTTTATTTTCAGCCATTTCGCGGAAAGCACCAGGGGCTGCAATATAGCTCATGATTTCACGAGTATGCTTGCCAAGACCGTGGTTACGCACATAGTTACAAGAGTCTTGCAAAGTGCAAGGCACAGTAATGCGTTTTTCTGGGTCAAGCTTTAGCTTGCCATTGCGAAGGGCATAAGCCACCCACTCTACATAGTGCCAGAATTGGGTTGGCTGGGTGCCGTCTTCACGGCCTGCCCAGTAAGGGCCTTCGATAACGGTTGCACGGTGTGCGTGACCGCATTCAGTACCAACAACAATTTTTGGCTTAAGGCGATCAACTGCATCATAAACGCGTTTTACGTTTTGCGCACAACCTTCCCAGTCACCAGCAAATAGGGTTAGGGATGTATTTTCCCAGCCTTCGCTTGGTACTGTCCAGTTTTCGCCTGCAAGGTAGAACAATGTGGCAGCTTCTGAAATATCTTCAGGATAGTGCTTAACTTCGCGAGCATTCAAGATATACATGAAGTCAGCATTTTCAACATCAACAGGGATGCTAATGCCTGGCCACTCGTCTTGAGCTTCGTCCATCATCCATTCACAAGTTTCAAGCCAATCTTCTTGTGTAACGTCCATTTGAGCACCATATACACGGTGCATGCCTGAACCGATTTTAAGCTCCCAAGGCACAAAACCATGAGAGAATAAAATGCCGCGTAGGTAGCTGAACATAACACCAGTATCAATACCATGTGGGCAATATACGGAGCAGCGGTTACAGCAAGTACACTTAGACCAAGCGATTTCCATGCATTTAATCATGAATTCAGCATCAACTTTTTCAGGATTCTTTAGCATAAATCCAAGAGTTGATTGAATTTTATGTGATGGAATTTGCTCTGGCACATTGTCGTTAGCTGTGTACAAGAAGCAGCTTTCAGCACACATGCCACAGTGGGCACAGATGTTTAGCCATGTTCTGGTACGTGATTTACAGGTTTTCTCAAGCTGGGCTTTAAGAACCTCTGTATCCACTTTTAACGACTTCATTTCTTCATAATATTTTGCTCCACCTTTGTCGCTAAGAACATGCATTATGTCTTCTTTGGTGTTCAGGGGAGCTTTACTGCAATATGGTTGATTTGACATTTATAACTCCTTCTGGCTTACCATGGAAAGACTGGGCCACGGGTGGCGCCGCCTCTTTTAATAGCATAATCCATGCCTATTTGGGCACGGGACATAAAGAACAATACAATGTGTGAAAGCTTAGTGAACGGTGCTAAAATAAGGAACACGTTACCACTAATTAGATGTATTATTGTCCAAAGATCGCTAGGCTCAAAACGTGCCAAGAAGCCAGAAACAAATGGTACGGCAGTTAAGAGTAAGATTAACCAATCTTCGCAAGTGGTAAGAGCACGAGCCTCTGCAACCACAAGACGACGAACAGCAAGAATACCAAGGCCAATAAGAGCAGCAATGGTCATGCCATCAGCTACGTTCATTGGTAGGCTTGGAAGGCTAATGCCAATTGCTTCTTCAAGCAGTACAGTGTGGCCCACTAGGAAAAGCGGTAGTAAGATTGCACCAACATGCAATAGGAAAAAGCCTGCTGCGATAAGTGGTTGCTTTCTCCAGCCATGTGTACCACCAGGGATTAACCACATGAATATGGATGAAAGTGCACCAGGCAAACCACGACCCATTTGAGGGCCATATGCAATACGCTCAAGGCGCCAATCTAAGCCACGAATGTAGAGAGCTACACGTAAAGTCATGCCCACTACAAAGACAAGTAAGGAAACAACAAAAATCGGTCCTGTTAATAAATTCATCATGATAATTGCCTCCGTACCTATTCAGTTGCAGCTTGTGCAGCAGCAATGCTTTCGCTATGACAGCTGCGACAGGATGCTAAAAGTGGCCCAGTAGCTTTGCCAGATGCCACACCAGCGTGACAGCTTACACATTCTTTATGCACATAGGCAACTACGTCCTTAGCGGATTTTTCTTCACTATCTAAGAAGGTTACGTCACTTGCTGTATGGCATGGTGAGCAATCATCTTCTAATGCTGCAATATGCAAATCGTGAGAGAAAAATACCTGAGGCATTTTTTGAGCCTTAAGTGTTTCGAGTGCGAATGGTATACGCGCTATTTCGTCTTCGGCACTTTTGGCATCATCAATCATAATAACTGGGCAAATGGCGAAGGCAAGAATTGCCGCCATTAGTCCTAGTTTTAATACCTTAGCCTGTTTTTTCATGCCAACTCCTCTGCTGAGATATTTACATGCCCCCGTAGGGCACAAATAAGTCCGCATTCCAGCCCATGCTGAAATACGGTGTTTTTGCCTGAGTAAAGGCCATTAAACAGTTAATTTGCTTAGGCCTCTAGCGGTGGCAAAGGCTATTACACAGCCCCACTTGCCAACCGCCAAAAGTATAACAAAATTTTAATCTAAAAGCATCAAGTTTTTTGT
>CAYJCI010000225.1:0-3693 GCA_964368595.1 uncultured Desulfovibrionaceae bacterium | reverse complement strand
CCAGCTTCTTTTTTCACCTCAAGGGCGATTTTCCAAAGTATGGAGAGTACTAGTAAGCCAACACCATAGATAGCAACAACAATGGTGATTTCAGGCAAGGTTGGCGTATATTCGGTAATGGTTTCAAAGGTATTAGGAGTGAAACCTGCGATAATTAAGCCAAGGCCTTTATCAATCCATGAAGCAGCAACTAACATGATGAGGGCAAATGGTAGTAAGGTTGGGTTTGCTCTATTCTTTGGCGGTATTAACAATGCCAAGGATAGGAAAGCCATAACAACACCAGCCCACATCCAATATGTCACCCATCCGATTTCTCCATGATGGCCTGCAAAGAGGTATGCAAATGGGTGCTGGTGACCTGGCATACCGCTGTAGAAGGCGGTGAAGAGCTCTAATAGATAGAAGAACACGTTGATGCACATGGCATAGGTGATGATAACGGTAAGGGTTTTCACAGCTTCTTTGCCTGGATCAAAATTGGTCAAGCGCTTAAATAGCAACATGAGCAATAGTAAGATGGCAGGGCCTGAGCAGAATGCTGAGGATAGGAAGCGTGCGGCCATAATGGCAGTTAACCAATAGTGACGACCAGGAATACCGGCATACAAGAAAGCGGTAACGGTATGGATGGAGAATGCCCAAATTACAGATAAGTAGATAAGATACTTAATCCAATTTGGTGGGTCTACATCGTGGCGTTCGCACTCAAGGGTAACCCAACCGATGATAATGTTAAGGAACAAATAACCAGAAAGCACCACCATGTCATAGAACATAACGGAGTTTAGGGTTGGATGTAGGATAACATTAAGTACGCGTTGTGGCTGGCCCATATCTGTTACGATGAAGAGCATACACATAATTACAGCAGAAATTGCCATAAATTCACCAAAGATAATCATGCGTTTGAATTTCTTATAGTGGTGAAAATATGCTGGTAAAACAAGCATAACTGCTGAGGCCGCAACACCTACAAAGTAGGTAAATTGCGAAATATATAAGCCCCAAGTAACGTCACGGCTCATACCTGTAATGGTAAGACCTTCTTGAAGTTGGTAAATATAGGTACATGCACCAACACCGATTACACCAAGCAAGAAAAGGAGCCAGATGTAGTAGGCTTTGGAGCCTTGCAATACTTTTTCAATCATGGCTGCCTCCTTATACTAAATAGTAAACACCCGGCTGCGTACCCAAGTTGGGCTTGCGGCGGATGTTAAAGTTTTCGGCTAGAGCTTTACGCACATTTGAGTTGGGGTCTTCAAGGTCGCCAAATAAAATGGCACCATTAGCAGCCTCAACACAAGCTGGCATTAGGCCTTTTGCAAGACGCTCCACGCAGAAGGTACACTTTTCAACAACACCAATCATCCTTGTGGGATATTCTGGGTTTGGTGCTGGGCTTGAAAGGTACTTACGAGGGTCGACAAAGTTAAAGCTACGCGCCCCAAAAGGACAACCAGCCATACAGAAACGACAACCGATGCAGCGATGATAGTCCATGGCAATGGTGCCATCAGGCATTTGGAAGGTAGCCTGAGTTGGACATACACGCACGCAAGGTGGGTTTGTGCAGTGGTTACAAAGTAAGAAGAACTCTTGTTCTTTTATTCTGTCAGGTAGCATATTGTTCATGTCATCGGTGAAAACATGCTCATATTTATCGGTCCAAAGCCACTTAATCTCTTGATTTGTAGGGATATTTGGAACGTTATGAACTTTATGACAAGCATCAATAATTGGTGCAAACTCATCTTTAGTTCTGAGCTTTCTTGTGTCGATGACCATAGCCCAACGTTTGGCTTTAAGGCCTTGGGTATTGGGCTCATATTTACCAATGGCAAGGGCATCAGTGGCAGCAAGGGTAGCACTTACCCCGCTCCCTAAAGCAAAGGCTGAAAGCCCTGCCACTTTAAGGAAGTTTCTTCTGCTGTTTTTCATCACTTGCTCCCTTGTGGAATAATATGGCATGTCCAGCAGTATGGGTAAACACTGTTGGAAACGTGACATTTTTGACAAAAATCTTCATAGTTTGTGTGGCACTTCATACAAGTGTTTTGCAAACTGATTTCCCATTTTTTGCCACTTGAAGATATATAGGTGCGATTTTCATTGCGCAAGGCTTCATCGCGCCAATCATTGAGAAGTTGCATGTGTTCTGCACGCATGTATTCAACTGGCTCAATGCATTCCTTTTCCTTCTCGGCAATTTGTGGTGGAATGGTCACGGCAGGGCGTTTATATTCGCCGCCATCCTTGTTACCACCAAGCCAAAACGGTGATGTAAACAATACCGCAAAGACGATAATTCCCAAGATAACATACTTAGCGTTATACATGATTATTCATCCTCCTCGCCTGCGTCATCGTCGATAACTGGGGCATTGGGCAAGTCTTCTTGGCGGAGGTCCATCATGCGTGGGCTTTCACCCTTCATGACAAGAGCGTTAGCCACAAGCTCATGCAAGCCACTAACATTAACGCCAGGTGCCCAGTAATTGGCAACAGGTGGTAGGGTTGCACGGTCAATGGCACATACGCAAGCCATGTGGTTTACACCATGCTTTTCTTGTACGTAACGTAGGGCATTACCACGAGGCATACCAGCACGCATACGTAATTCCATAATTTCTTCTGTATTAAGGCCAGAACCAGAACCACAACAGAAGGTTTCTTCACGTATGGTGCGGTCAGGCATTTCATAGAAGTTATTACACACAGCACGCAAGATTTCGCGAGGCTCATCCATCATACCCATGCCGCGAGCAGGGTTACAAGAGTCATGCCAAGTGGTGATGATATGATCATTACGGCTTGGGTCAAGATTTAGCTTGTTATGGCGGATAAGGTCAGCGGTGAATTCTGCAATATGCACCATTTTGGTGGATGCAGCATTTTCAAATACTGTGCCTGTGATGGGTGATTTTGGAACAGTCATATGTGCAGGTGTAGGACCGTTATATGTATCCATATATTGGTTAATTACACGCCACATATGTCCGCACTCACCACCGATGATGTATTTACAACCAAGGCGCTCAGCTTCGGCGTACATTTTGGCATTGATTTTCTTTGCCATATCAAAGGTAGTAAATGAACCAAAGTTACCACCTTCTGAAGCGTAGGTTGACATGGTATAGTCAAGGCCTAGCTCGTGGAAGAGTAGTAAATAACCCATGAAGGTATAAATACCAGGGTCAGCAAAAGCGTCGCCAGATGGTGTGATGAACAGGATTTCGTGGCCTTTTTCGTTCAGTGGAACGTGCGGGCGAATACCTGTTACTTCTTCACAATCGTCGGCTAAGAATTCTGCAATTTCTTTGAATGCGTGAGGTTGAATGCCAAGGTGGTTACCTGTGCGGTTACAATTGCTCACAGGATCCATAATCCAGTGGTTGCCAAGGCCAACTTCATGCATAAGCTCACGCACAATGGCGGTGATTTCTGCAGTGTCGATACCGTATGGGCAATATAATGAGCAACGGCGGCATTCAGTACATTGGTAGGAATAATAGAATAATTCCTTAACAACGCTATAGTCCCAATCACGAGCGCCAACTTTTTCGCCAAGGATTTTACCTAATAAGGTATGGTCACGGCGATAAAGCGAACGTAAAAGCTCAGCACGAAGTACTGGCATATTTTTGGGGTCATTGGTGCCAAGGAAGAAGTGACACTTATCAGCACAAG
>CAYJCI010000224.1:0-3710 GCA_964368595.1 uncultured Desulfovibrionaceae bacterium | reverse complement strand
AAATTATCATAAATAAAATAGAAATAAGTTAAAATGAGGTAAATATGTTATCAAAGCAATGCTCGCAATGTGCTTGTATTTTTTCCATGAGGGATAAGCTGTGCCCTAATTGTGGGCAAAAGGTATCAACTCTATTAACCCTAAAATCTTATATTGAAAATAGTCGCTTACGTTTAGCCCTCTTCACCATTTGCTTATTGCTTTTTGTGGGTTTAGGTTGGTTTGTGCGTGCTCAAACTGGCTCGCGTTTTGTGCTATTTTTCGTGTTTTTTGTTGTAGCACCCTTCGTTCCGTGGATTTTGAAGGTTGCATACAGTTACGCAGTTGTTGATAATGAAGATGATAGTGAAGATAAGGAAAATGATAAAACATAATTTGCTAAAATGAATGAAAGCTCAAAGGATTAGCCATGTTTATTACTAGGCGAAAATTTTTACAAGCACTTGGTGTGAGTACAATTTGTGCTTCAGTTGGAGGTCTTAGCCATGCCGCCGATGTTGAAAAACATTATGACCGCATGGTTGACCATATTCCTGCCATACCCGTGCTTATGTTTTATCGTATTGAGGATAATCCGCGATTTCCTGAGGATATTTCGTCTGAACAGTTGGTAGGCTTATTTGCATATATGTGGCAACAGGGTTATCGGCCTGTAAATATTACTGATATTATCACAGGGGAAGTTGATGCTGTTGTAGAAAAGGGCTTTAAACCCGTTGGAATTAGCACAGACGGAGCGCATGCAAGTGTTATATTTTCAAGCCAAACAGCGCCACAAGGTGGTGAAAGCGGCCCACTAAATAACTCCAGATCTTTTGTGGAAATTTTTGGAGCAAGCTTGCAAGGCTATGGCCTGCCTAGGGCTACGTTTTTTCTAAGCATAGGCTCACGCAAAGCCACTAAGGATAGCACGTATTTTGATTCAATTATGCCACTTGTTGATATTGCTGACGTGCTTACCCCCATGCCAGGCATTGAATTTGGCTATCAAACCCGCTGGCATATTGGCTTAGGCGGTTTGAAAGGTGAGCAAGTAGCAGCAATTATTGAAAATCAAATGGAGCATTTGCGCGAACTTAATATGTATGAGCGTGTGAGCAAGGTTATGGCTTATCCTTTTGGTGGGCGGCCTAATGATGAAGGCATGTTGGCTTTGCGCAATGCACAATTTTTAGGTGGTGTCTTGACGTATCCTGGAGTGGGTGAGGCACATTATAAGCAAATCCCTCAATGCATTTATGATGGCAAGCTTATGACAGATAGTTTTTTAATTCCAAGGGTTAGTATTGGTTCGCATGTGTATGCAAAGGGTAATAAGCCCATTAAAAATCCGCCCATGGATCCTATTGATGATTTCAAAAAAGATGTTGAACGGGCCATTATAAGGCCATATATCAGCAGGGGAGCATAATGCATATTGTACTTTTTGAGCCAGAAATCCCACCCAATACAGGTAATATTGCCAGACTTTGTGCGGCTACTAATATTAGCTTGCATTTAATTGAACCCTTGGCTTTTTCGATAGATGATAAGCATTTAAAGCGTGCTGGTCTTGATTATTGGCCTCATGCCCGCGTGCAGACTTGGGCAAATTTTGCAGAATATATGGACAATGCTGGGCGTGATAAACGCTTAGTCATGACCTCCTCCAAGGGTGGTGAGCCAGTACATAAATTTAGTTATAGCAGTGATGATAGTTTGATTTTTGGACCAGAAACTAGGGGTTTACCTCAAGACATCTTGGCCCTTGGTCATGCAAGGGTGAGAATTCCAATCAATAAAAATGTGCGTAGCTTAAACCTTGCAACCGCCGCTGGCATAGTGCTTTACGCGGCTCTTGGGCAATGTGGTATGTTGGATGATTTTTAATGTTTGAATATGTTATTTTAAGTACATTTCTACCCGCTGTGGCTTTTGTTCTGGATATGTTCTTGGGGCATCGTGAAACGTGGTGGCGGCACCCAGTGTGCCATATTGGAGACTTGTTAAAAT
Source organism: uncultured Desulfovibrionaceae bacterium (assembly GCA_964368595.1). GTDB lineage: Bacteria > Desulfobacterota > Desulfovibrionia > Desulfovibrionales > Desulfovibrionaceae > CAYJAD01. The sequence goes on along the minus strand of CAYJCI010000224.1, from coordinate 1,718 downwards.
TTATTGAGCCATTGGCTCGTAACTTTGGCGCAAGAATAAATAATGTGCGTGCGGCTGGCATTTTGTGCCTTGTGTTTATGGTTAGTGTTGTGGGTTTTGTAGTTTGGATTTTAACAAATTTACCCTATGTTGGTTGGATTTTAACACTTTATTTTTCATACAGTGGCCTTGCCACAAAATCATTACTCACATTTTATAATGAAATTTTAGAAAAGGTCGAAGATGCCCCCCTTGAAGAAGCTCAAGAGGCAGTAGCCCAGCTTGTTAGCCGTGATACCACGGTGCTTGGGCGTGATGAACTTCGTAAAACTCTGGCGGATACATTTTCTGAAAACTTTACCGATGCCATTGTTGCGCCACTTTTTTGGTTATTAATTGCTGGGCCAGTGGGTTTGTGGATGTATAAAACTGTGAGTACTATGGACTCCATGTGGGGCTATAAAACAGAAGCATGGGCAGATCTGGGCTTTGCTGGTGCTAAATGTGATGATGTTTTAGCTTATATTCCTGCGCGTTTATCCGTGCCAATTTTACAAGCTGCCAATGCTTATGAAAATATAGTGCAAAAAACTGGCGGTTCATGGCCTGGCTGGAGGTGTATTTTTGCGCAAGCTAAAGGCATGCCGAGCCCTAATTCTGGTTTGCCTATGGCTTGTGCCGCTTGGCTTATGAACGCAAGGCTTGCAGGCCCCAGTGTTTATTTTGGAGAGATGGTTGATAAACCTTGGCTTGGCCCGTCAGCAAATGATGCTAAACCTTGGGACAGGCAAAAATTAGAACATCTTCACACCATTATTCAGGTGGGTGCATATTCTGCCTTAGTGCTTCTGTGCACATCTTATTTTGGATTTTTTACAATGTTGTTAATTTATGGCTAATCGTTATTTAATTCCGCATCTTGCTGCAGATGTTATACATCGCACTGAGAGCAACATTAAACGCAGTTTATTTGTGTGTAGTATGGCTCATGCGGCGGAAGTGGATAGTGCACGAGCTTTTGTGGAGCGCATTAAAAAGGAATTTCCCGATGCTACGCATAATTGTTGGGCATTTGCCGTAGGCCCCCCTGCGGATACTGCAAAAGTTGGCTTTTCGGATGATGGTGAACCGCACGGCACAGCAGGCAGGCCCATGCTTAGCGCACTTTTGCATAGTGGAGTTGGGGAGCTTGCCTGTGTGGTGACTCGCTACTTTGGTGGTGTAAAGCTTGGTACAGGTGGGCTTGTTCGTGCATATCAAGGTGCAGTTTTAGATAATTTGGCAACACTTGCAACAGTTGAACGGATTAACCCTGCTTATTTAAATGTTGGTGTACACTACGCATATGTTGAAAAAATACGCCGTTTATTGCCAAATTTTGAGGCTAAAATTGAAAATGAAGACTTCACAACCCAAGTGGATTTCACCATCCAACTACCTGAAGAAAGAGCTGAAGATTTAATAGAAGCACTTGCCAATGCTACAGATGGCACGGCAAAAGTAAACAGTCGACGCTGAAAAACAGTTAAAACTACTAAAATAATAACATTTTTTAAACAAAATATTTTAATAAAATTGCCAGAAAAAAAGGGTGTGTAGCATACTTTTTTGGCGATTTTATGACACAGAAAATGGTTTTTTAAGCGGCGGCTAACACAATTTGAGCAAAGCTCAAATTGTGCGTCACGAAAAACAAGCAGGAATTGCGTTGCGTACGATTTACGTAAAGTTCGTAAACT
>CAYJCI010000223.1:0-3717 GCA_964368595.1 uncultured Desulfovibrionaceae bacterium | reverse complement strand
GCACCTGGTTGTGGCCCAGGTGGCCGGGGGTTCAAGTCCCCTCATTCACCCCATAAAAGAATCAAGACCCCACTTTATGTGGGGTTTTTTTGTGGCCCTTGCTCATTACAATTTTTTTCCTTATTTTAGCACGATATTTTATCCAAAATTTCAGTTTTCAGATTTAAAAAATTATTAAATCCTGACTTTTTAGAGGGTTTTATTTTTTATTTTTTTATGCTATTAATAACTATACTTTGAAAATAGTAGAGGTTACCATTATGAACATACTAAAGTTATTATTATTATCTATTTGTCTTTTAATGTTTGTTTCTTGTGCGCCTCTAAAGCGCGGCATGGATGGTAATACATATATTTCCAGCTCCCAGCCAGCCTTTTCTGTTTCTGTTACAGAGTTGCCGCTTCGCACCTCTGGTAGATTTAATGCCTCTATCACAACCAGCAAATCCCTTGGTGGTGTTTCTGTGGATACTTGGATGGCAGTTTATGGCGGAACAGACGTTGAACAAGCCATGGCAATTGTAGCTCATTCAAACCTTGACAATCCTTTCTATTGGGACTCAAATTTGAGAAAGGTCCACAGCATTAATCATAGTAATGCATACTTTGGCAAATTTACATTCCAAGCTTGCACATATTTATTGAAAGACTTGAAAAAAGATGCATTTTCTCCTCTAACATTTGACATGGCTGTATTTGAAAATGAAGAAGAGCCAAAAACTTTTTGGCTGGTACGGCGCTTTGCTACTCGCATGGATTTCAATAGAGGCAAAATTACACTTGAGTATAGAGAAAAAGCACCAGATAATTTTATAGATATAAAATCCTTGCCTCTTGGCGCACAAAGTTTTATTGAGGGGTTTGAAGAGAGGGCGCAAAAGGCATTTACGTTTGGCACTGGGCTTGAGCATGCTCAAAACATCCAAACAGACTATCCATCAGATGTACGTATACGTTATTTAAATACAAATTTCTTTGGTACCATTTCTTATCACGATCCATTTGACTAAAGCAAAGGTGAGCCATGACGAATGAAAAAACCACTGAATTTCTTGAGCTAACTTCTACTTGCAATGGGAAAATTCTTAAAAATTGCAATATAGGCATTTGGCGCACAAAGGTGCATCTTGAAGATCATGTTTTTGAGATGTACATTGACGATGTCATGACTAAGCTGCTTGGCATTAAAACTAATCTCTCACCAACTGAAGTTTATAACCATTGGTTTTCCCGAGTAGACACACAAGATGTTCCATATTTACAAAGAACCATGGCAAACATGCTGGCAACTGGTTTGCACCATGAATTAGAATTATTGTGGAGACATCCAGAACAGGGCTTAGTGCATATTCGTTGTGGTGGCACATCTCACATATCTGAAGATAAAACCTATGCTTACTTTGAAGGCTTCTTTAAAATTATGCAAGAAGTCCGCCAAATGCAATCCACTTTACGTGAATCATTTGAACATGTTAAAACTATATTTGATGCAACTCCCATGGGGGCTGCGCTTTGTGACCCCAATTTTAATCTTGTGGATGTTAATCCTGCTCAATTGGTTTTGTTTGAGCTTGAATCTAGTGATGATCTTGCCCATAATATATTGTCATATTGCCCTGAATTCCAACCTTGTGGCACAGCCTCCACAGTTCTTGCTGATAAATATTTGAAAAAAGTTAGTGCAGACGGCCAAGCAATTTTTGAATGGTTGTATGTTACAAGTAAATTAAATCCTTTGCCAGTTGAAGTAACGATGCAAAGCATCAAGGTCGGCACAGAGGATATGGTGCTTGTATTTTCTCGTGATTTACGCGAACAAAAAGCCATGCTTGCTGAACTTAGCGCACAACATAAGGAGCTTCAAAATGCTCTTTATAATGCTAAAGAGGCTAGTCGCTCCAAAAATTTATTCTTTGCAAATATTAGCCATGAAATACGGACACCTATGAATGCTATTCTAGGTATGAGCTATTTATGCTTGCAACAAGCAAAGGATGACCATATTCGCCATTACATTGAAAATATTCAAGTTGCTGGTAAGAATTTACTCAATATTATTAACGATGTACTTGATATCTCAAAAATTGAAGCTGGCAAACTTGAGCTTGAAAGTAGATCTTTTAGCCTTAACAACTTACTTGAAAGCTTGCGTGGAACTGTGTGCACCTTGGTTGGTGAAAAGCCAGTGGAAGTGCTATTTAATGTTGATCCTAACCTGCCAGAGTCATTTGAAGGCGATAGCATTCGCCTAGGGCAAGTTCTTACTAATTTATTTAGTAATGCCAATAAGTTTACAGAAAGTGGGCATTTATTACTACATGTTTATTTAGATGATAGACATGGCAACCTTTACACCATTGGTATGGATGTTGTAGATACTGGAATTGGTATGGATAGTGCCCGTTTGGAGGCTATTTTTCGCCCATTTGAACAAGAAGACCAAACAACAACACGCCGCTTTGGCGGCACAGGCCTTGGCCTAACCATTAGCAAAAATATTGTGGAGTTAATGGGAGGCGAACTTAAAGTATCAAGTGAACTTGGTAAGGGTACAACCTTTAGCTTTACTGTGAATTTATTTAGCAAGGAAAAATGCACTTGGCTTGATAAAACATTGATATCAGATGAAAAAATACTGATTGTTGATGATAATGACATGGCTTGTAAAGTACTGCAAGAAATGCTTAAACTTAGTGGCTTTCATTCTGATAGTGTCAAAACTACGCAAGAAGCCTGCGACTTACTTAAAGCAGCAGATGAAGAAAATGCCCCATATAAATTGGTAATAGTTGATTGGAATATGCCAGATATGGATGGCTATACTAGTGCTGCCACCATGCGTGACTTAAAGCTTAGTCTTGTGCCTGTATTTATTTTAACATCAGCCTATACTACTAAATTAATGGAACAAAAAAGCAATATATTCTCAAGCTTTATTCCAAAACCTGTACTACCAATACCACTTTGGACTGCTGTGATGAATGGCTTACACATACCCATTGATTTAAAAGAAGAGATTGAAATTGTAGAAGATTTTTCTCAATATGAAGTATTAAAAGGTCGCCACGTGCTACTTGCTGAAGATAATGAAATTAATCAAGAAATTGCTACTGCCTTACTTGAAGACTTAGGCATGATTGTGCATTTGGCAGAAAATGGTCAACAAGCGCTGGATTTGTGCAAGGGTAGCACTCATTTTGATGTAGTGCTTATGGATATTCAAATGCCAATTATGGATGGCTTTGTTGCCACAAGAAAAATCCGCACATTACCACACCGCACCATTGCGGATTTACCAATTGTTGCCATGACAGCCCATGCTATGCAAATGCATAAAGATCAAAGCATTAAGTCAGGTATGAATGACCATATAGCAAAACCCATTGACCCAAAAATCCTACGCGAAACCTTGCTTCGCTGGCTTGACGAGTAGGGCGTAATTAATATTTTTAAATAAAATAAGACGAGCTAGCATAATACAATTCATGCGGGTCTATGCTTTGACCTGTGCTCCATTCAACACTTGTAAGTGTTGGTTTAACTTTTGCAAAAATATTTTTGTTTTTAAGCTCTTTATATTGCTCAAACTCCAAATATGGCCTCATGTCAAATATACGCTGCTCATCATTACTAAATGTAATAAACAGGCAATAATCATCATACACGCTAACTTCTTTGACTTTTGGCCTAATCATTATAATTCCTTTGCATAGTTTA
>CAYJCI010000222.1:0-3720 GCA_964368595.1 uncultured Desulfovibrionaceae bacterium | reverse complement strand
ACCGGTGCTGACGGTTTTATTGGGTCGCATCTTGCTGAATATTTAGTTCAACAAGGTTATGCAGTGCGTTCTTTTGTGTTTTATAATTCTTTTAATTCTTGGGGTTGGTTAGATAATAGCCCATATGCCAAGGATATGGAAATATTTGCTGGTGATATTCGTGACCCTAATGGAGTGCGCGAAGCCATGAAGGGTTGTGATGCTGTATTGCACCTTGCAGCGCTTATTGCCATACCTTTTTCTTATCACTCCCCCGATGCCTATGTAGACACCAATATTAAGGGCACATTAAACATTGTGCAGGCCGCACGTGACCTTAATGTTGAGCGTGTGGTGCATACCTCCACCAGTGAAGTGTATGGCACAGCACAATACGTTCCCATCACTGAAGACCACCCACTGCAAGGGCAATCGCCTTATTCTGCTACAAAAATTGCTGCTGACCAGTTGGCACTTAGCTTTTACCGCTCATTTGAAACTCCTGTTACAGTTTTACGACCCTTTAATACCTATGGTCCCCGTCAATCGGCAAGGGCTGTTATTCCTACAGTAATTACTCAAATTGCTAGTGGAATGAATGAAATTAAACTTGGAGCGCTGACTCCAACTCGTGACTTTACCCATGTGCATGATACGGTTCGTGCCTTTGTAGCTATGCTTGAAGCTGATGAAAAAAAGGTACTTGGCGAAGTTATAAACGGTGGCATTGGCTTTGAAATGAGCATTGGTGATACTGCAAAGCTTATTGCCGAAGTCATGGGGCAAGATATCAAAATTATTTGTGATAATGAGCGCTTACGCCCAGAAAAAAGCGAAGTGAATCGCCTTTTTGCTGATAGTTCACGCTTGCGCACCCTAACACCCTGGAAGCCAATTTATGACGGCAAAGAAGGCTTTAAGGAAGGATTAAAAAACACCGTCGAGTGGTTTAATAATCCAGATAATAGAAAAAATTATAAAGCCAATATTTATAATATATGAGCCAAGATTTCTCTGCCATATTACAAGGTATCCGCAAAATTTGCGGAACGCCTGCGCCTGAATTTATCCCTCTTCATGCTCCTGTTTTTCAGGGCAAGGAAAAGGAGTACGTACTCGACACCATAGACTCGACTTTTGTTTCTTCTGTGGGTGAGTATGTAACACGCTTTGAGCAAATGCTTTGCGAAATCACTGGTGCAAAATACGCCATAGCATGCGCCAATGGAACATCTGCCTTGCAGGTGGCTTTGCATCTTGCGGGAGTGCGTCCACAAGAAGTGGTCATTACGCAAAGCCTTTCCTTTGTAGCCACAGCCAATGCCATACACCATTGCGGTGCTGAACCAGTTTTTCTTGATGTGGACACGGATACCCTAGGCTTATGCCCCAAGGCGGTACGACGTTTTTTAGAAGAGCATTGTGAAATTAAAAATAACACTTGCTACCATAAAGCCACGCAAAAGCGCATTGCCGCTTGTGTACCCATGCATTCTTTTGGGCATCCTTGTAAAATAGAGGAAATTTGTGAAATATGTGCAAAGTGGCATATTCCGGTAGTGGAAGATGCAGCTGAAGCTTTAGGTAGCTATAGTGCGAGTCGACACTGTGGCACCTTCGGAAAGTTTGGCATATTATCATTCAATGGCAATAAAATAGTTACAACTGGCGGCGGTGGGGCAATTTTGACTAATGATGATGAACTTGGCCCACTAGCAAAGCATATTACCACCACTGCTAAAATCCCACACGCATGGAAATTTTATCATGACATGCCTGCTTGGAACTTTCGCATGCCAAACTTAAACGCCGCCCTAGGTTGCGCACAGCTTGAACAATTGCCGCATTTTTTGAAAATTAAAAGACAAAGAGCCGAGGCCTATGCTCAGCTTTTTCAAGATAGCAACTTTAAATTTGTAGCAGAGCCCAATCAAACACAGAGTAATTATTGGCTGTGTGCTATTTTAGCCAAAGATATACAACAACGTGATGCTTTTTTAGAAGCAAGCAATGCCCAAGACATTATGACGCGCCCAGCCTGGGAGCTTTTGCATACCTTACCCATGTATAATTATTGCTTGCAAGATGAGTTAGTTGTTAGTAAGCATTTTTTTGAGCGACTAATAAATATACCGAGTGGAGTTGCTAAATGAGTGGAATACTACTTGTTGGCGGTGGTGGGCATTGCCGATCTGTCATTGATGTTCTTGAGGCATGTAAGCAACCCATTGCTGGTATCATTCATGGTCCTGATTGTAGCTTAGATTCTATACTAGGTTACCCTTCCTTGGGACGCGATGAAGATTTAGAAAATCTCTACTCCAAGTACAATCTCGCTTTAATTACCCTAGGTCAAATAAAAACAGCAACCATTAGGCAAAAGCTTTTTAACCTACTTAACTCTACAGGTTTTATCCTTCCAACTATTATTTCCCCTCTTGCCTATGTTTCTAGCCATTCGACAGTAGGACAAGGCAGCATTGTTATGCATCATGCTCTCGTTAATGCAAAAAGTACGATTGGAGATAATTGCATTATTAACACCAAGGCCCTTGTGGAACATGACTGCATCATTGCAAATCATTGTCATGTTGCCATTGGTGCAGTACTGTGCGGCGATGTACACGTTGGCGAAGGCTCATTCATAGGTGCAAACGTCACAATTATGCAAGGTGTGCGCATTGGTAAAAATTGCATTATTGGCATGGGGTGTACGGTAAAGAAAAATATAGCCGATGGTGAAATATATGCTTAGTAAGACCAAAACACTCATCATTGCCGAAGCTGGTGTTAACCATAATGGCAATTTTGACATGGCTTTACAACTCATAGATGCCGCAGCTCAGGCTGGGGCGGATGTTGTAAAATTTCAGACTTTCAATGCACAAAGCTTAGCTAATCAATATGCTCAAAAGGCTGATTATCAACAAAAAACTACAGAAAAAAATGAATCTCAGCTGGAAATGCTTCGTAAATTAGAAATACCGCACGCATGGCATGAAAAACTTATAGCCCACTGCAAAAAACAAAACATCACATTTCTCTCAACTCCATTTGACTTCCCTTCCATTGATTTTTTAACAAGTCTTAAAATGAGAATTTGGAAAATCCCTTCAGGGGAAATTACTAACCTACCATATTTACGAAAAATCGGCGCACGAGGTGAAGAAATTATATTGTCTACTGGAATGAGTACAATAGATGAAGTGCAAAATGCAGTACAAGTTTTAGAAAAAAGCGGCACACCGCAAAAAAACATAAGTATTTTGCATTGTACTACAGAATACCCTGCCCCTTATGCTGAGATAAACTTACGAGCCATGCAAACCTTGCGTGAAGCTTTCCCCAATTGCAAAGGCATTGGTTACTCCGACCATAGCAAGGGGCTTGAAATTACCATCGCCGCTGTGGCTATGGGGGCAAGCATTGTGGAAAAGCACTTTACCCTTGATAGAAGCTTAGAAGGGCCTGACCATAAAGCAAGCCTAGAGCCGCATGAGTTAAAAGTAATGGTGCAAGGCATTCGCAATATTGAAATAGCTTTGGGTGATGGCGTAAAAAAACCTACGGTGTCAGAAATTCCCAATATGACCATTGCCCGTAAAAGTATTGTTGCCGCAAGGCTCATAAAAGCTGGTGAAGTTTTTACAGAAGCAAATATAACTGTAAAGCGCCCTGGTGATGGTCTTTCCCCCATGCTTTGGGATGAAGTTTTAGGAACGAAGGCCCTACAAGACTATG
>CAYJCI010000221.1:0-3743 GCA_964368595.1 uncultured Desulfovibrionaceae bacterium | reverse complement strand
TGCGAAGCCTAGTGCATTGGGCATGCTCAATGGCATCCCTATCCCATAATTCTGCCTGATCAAAAACTTCCATTATATATTCCTTTTATGTATTATTTTCACAAATAAACTTCCATTAAAGCAACAATCCCATTATTCATAAATTATAAAATAAATTTCGCAGTTTTTTCATAAAGTACCAGATACAATGAAGCGATGTATTTTAAGAAAGGAGTGGGGTCTTCCCCCCATGACCTGATTGAAATTCATCACTGAAGCAGTAGCTGGTGCTTTTGGGAAAAACTGCTTAATAGTCCAAAACATCCAGCAAGCATCATGTCACCATATGGCGCAATAAATTGCCCATATCCTTGTAAAAATCCACGTTGAGGCCCTAATATATATGTAGGTACAAAACCGCCAGCTTCTTCTGGTATCTTGCCAAAAGCAGTACCATGCCCACCTGTATTTCGCACCTCTTCATCTGGCAACCAACCAAGCTTAAATTCTTTTAAGTCGTGCAAATATTCTTCTAAAGTGCGTTGGCCTGTATGATGCTCAAATATGGCAAGCACCCTTTCTTTATAAACCAAAGCCGCCACGATGTGGCTATTACCAACATTAATAATGGTTATACCCTCACGCATGGAGCGCTCACGAACATCTTTTGTACATAATGCACCCAAGATTGCCGCAGTGCCAGTGTCAGCCACGGGCCCTCCACTAAACTGCTGAATGGTGCTAAGGCGAGTCAGCTCTGTCGGAATTTTATTATATAACCATTCTTTAGGATTGTCTGAATGCTCCAAAAGCTTTCGCCATAAAAGCATTCGCCCCATTCGATTGCCAGCCTTATGCACCCCATGATCTTGAGCTGCAGCAAGCACAATATTTGGCAAGGGCAAGCCCAAATGTTGCAAGGTATGCTGCCAAAATGTGGGGCTATAATCTGCTAAAAATACTGGTACAGCACCCATTGGCGCTTGTTCACAAATTTCAACACCCATGGCTTTAACTCGCTCCACATCATCATGCAAAGCGGCTGAAGCAGCCATGGAACAATAAATTTTTAAGCCTGCTTCAAGGTGTGCCTTAACTGCACGAAAAAAGCCGCCGCCCATATTATGACCATAAAGCCAAATATCTTGCTTAGCATTTGTGAGCGAGTAAATGCGCTCAGCCACCATGCGTGCAGGCGCTGGAATGACAAAACGGGGCCAATTTTCAGGTGTTAAATTTGGGCGGGCCAAAAGCACATCTTGCGTGCCACTACCAATATCAAGACATAAAATTGGGCCAGTCTCGGCTAAAAAATTAAATTCATCATTAAACATAAGAACTCAATATATATTTATTTAATTATTGTAATACATAATAAAAGTCATTTCCAAATGTATTAAATTATAAAATCACAAAAGAAAAATATACCTTCAATTACAAAAGTAAGCAAGCATTAGCAAAGCCTAAAAATAGCGAGCATAACTATACATAGCTTACATATAACTAAAAACAATTCTGATACACTTAAAAAAATACTTGCCAATGCAAAAACAATTCTTTATAAAAATCGTCCGTGCCGAGGTGGTGGAACTGGTAGACACGCTATCTTGAGGGGGTAGTGGCAATAGCTGTGCGGGTTCGAGTCCCGCCCTCGGCACCATTTCTTTATATTTACATACAAAAAATGAAGCCCTAAACCTAATAAATCAAAGGTTTAGGGCTTTTTCTCTTCCCATACATTACCACCCATATTTATACTTTCCTCCCGCAAGTGGCACTTGAAACGGTACTCATTTTGTTTTATGCTTACAAAAACAAGGGGGGGGAATATGGCTAAAATAACAGATATGACCATACGCAAACTAAGCCCAAAAGATAAAGCTTATGATGAGCCTTTGGGCAATAATTTGTATATTACAGTACGCCCTAATGGTAGAAAAGTTTTTACTCTTAGATACACCGAAAATGGAAAACGCTCCAAAATCAAGTTGGGTGAGTACCCTATTCTATCCCTAGCTCAAGCAATGGCACAAGCTGAAGAAAAAAACTACTATCAAAATCAATAGGTAACATACACAAGGCAAAACAAGAAGAAGTCCGTCAACAAGAACAACTATCTAAGATTAAAGAAGAAAGCAATTTTTTGGTACTCATTGAAAAATTTACCCAAGCCAAGCTTGATTTTAAGGAATGGACAGAAACACACAAGACAAGGCAGGAAATGCGAATAGATAAACATATTATACCCTGTTTTGACAAAAACATAAGCATAAATGATATTACCATTGACAAGATACACGCTTGCCTTCAAAAAATAGTTGCCGCCGAAAGCTACGAAACAGCTAAGAAAATATACCGTATAATAAGGGGAGTCTTTGAATACGCAGACGACAAAAATCTATTAAGCCCCGAAAATTTAGGTATCATCACACGCTTGCAACGCTTTGCAAAGACATTGCCTAAACCCCAAGAAAAAACACGCTATCAAGTCTTATCAGAAGCAGAAATAGGCGAGCTTATGACAAGGCTTGAAAATTACGAGCAAAGCACCCTACAAGTACAAATTGCCGCAAAACTTGCCCCATTCCTTGCACTTAGACCTAATGAACTTTGCACCTTGGAATGGGCAGACATAAATCTTGAAGCAAAAGAAATCATTGTGCCAACCCATAAAATGAAAATGAAACGTGAACACCTTGTACCGCTATCCACTCAAGCCATACACCTTATAAAACAACTTCCACAAGATGAGCCATATCTTTTCTACTCCCCCCGAAATAAAAAGCCTATCACCACCGACAGCATTATAAGGATATTGCGTAAACTTGGCTATAACAGCACATTACACGACAAAAACACCTTTTGCACTCACGCTTTTAGGGGGATGTTTTCAAGTATTCTACATCAAAATTTCAAATACAATAGCGATATTATAGAGTTTCAACTTGCCCATGTTGAGAAAAATAAGGTCAAAAACTCTTATAATAGGACACATTTAAGGTCTTACCTCGAAGAACGACAAGAAATGATGCAAGAATATGCTAATTATTTGGATAGATTAAAAGAAGGCTATGGGCAATCAACTCGATACAAAGAATAACCAGACTGAACTTGATTTAAGGAGTTGATTATGAAATGCTATTTTACAAAGGTGGCCATTGCTGTGCGCTATGAAGCACAGCGACAACATAGATAGTAGTATTCTCTATGTCATAGCCATATACTAAAATATAGTTGCGGTGTATAACTAGCTCTCGTGTACCTTCAACACGCCCAAGCCTACCCTTTTGAGGTGTATGGACAAGGCTTTCTGCGGTTTCATCCATAAGCGTATCTATTTTTATGGCTGCATTTCTGTTATCGGCGGCAATGTAGCGGACAATATGGTCACGGTCGGCAAGGGCTGGTTCTGTCCAAATAAGTTTCATTAGGATTGCCTGTCCAAAAATTCCTGTCTACGCTTTGCGGCTTCAGCTTTGGCTACTTCATGAGAAACTACACGCCCATCCTTGTAGGCTTGCATTCCAACTGCTACTTTTTGACGAAACCATATATCATAGCTATCCTCTTTGTGCGATTCGGCAACAAAATGACGCATAAAATCACGCAAAAGTTGAGCTGCAGTTCGGTCTTGTTGCTTGGCGGCAGAGGCAAAAGCTGTTTTCAGATCATCGTCTACACGAAAGGTGAATGTTCTTTCTTGCATAGCGTTACTCCTTAAAATGTATTTCATACATATCATGTAACACAATAACAAGCAAGCT
>CAYJCI010000220.1:0-3760 GCA_964368595.1 uncultured Desulfovibrionaceae bacterium | reverse complement strand
GTTCTTGCCACCACGGAAAAATTCAAATTTAACCGCGGTGATTATTTGACTTAAGCACAAATTGCATAAGTAAAAAACCCTGTATATTAAAATATGCAGGGTTTTTTTGTTAGCCTTTTTCAAATCAAGCCAACTAATTCCCCAAATTTTAAAAAATAAAAAATATTTCATTTTTTTTGAAATAAAAAGTACATTGAACTTGAGCAATTTGTATAATAATAGTCTTTTTCAAATTAAAAAATCTTCAATAATCACTATCAAAATCATATTTTACGACCTAAAAGGCCTTAGAATTAAGCGCAAAATACCTTGACATAAAAAACTGAATACGATAATGATTTTCAAGTTCATAAATTAGTGCAAAACACTCTGCTTTGAGGCGTATTATCATCATCAAAATCGCAGAAAATGCAACCTTTTTGCCCTAAAAATATGGTTTTTTACGTAAAAAATGCTTGCTTTTCAGTTTTTATTTGAATAAAAAACAATTGACAACTGATTTGCTTTTTAACTCATTATCAATTTTCAATAGGAGGAAACATGAACGGTTTTCTAAAATTTGCATTAGTGTTTATCGGTGGTGTTGTAGTTGGTGCTGTTGGTAGCGCTGCTGTTTCACGTCAAGAAGGTGTTCGCCCATTTGCTGCTGGCCTAATCAGTCGCGGTATGGATGCAAAGGATGCATTCATGGGCAAGGTTGAAACCTTGAAGGAAAATGTTGAAGATCTAGTTGCTGAAGCTCAAAGCTCAGCCGAAAAGCGTAAAGCACAAAAAGAAGAATCTGCCTAATAAGTAGGAATTTATGCAATTAAGTATTGTCCACGAATCGACTGGTACCAATGGGCGTTTGCGCTTACGTGCAGCTCAAGCCTTAAGCTTGCGTAGCACAAAACAAATAACACGCCTGCTTGAGCCCTTAACTGGCATTATAAATTTAGAAATTAATGCTAGGACTGGTAGCGTTCTATTTTGGTATGACAGTATAGAGATGCGTGGATTAGCACTTGAAGCATTAGGGATTCATAATGCCCCCATACCCACAAATATGTATTTGGCCCCAGTTCAAAATGGTGTTGCCACAGCAGTTTCGGGTATGGGGTCAAAGCTTTTTGTTTGGCCTTTATTTCGCTTTGTAGTTTTGCGTCCACTTATGCCCATGACCTTACGCGCATTTGGCGCAGTTCAACGCTCCATACCCTACATATTACAAGGCTTAAAATCCCTACTGCAAGGCAAGCTTAATGTTGATGTACTGGACGCAACTGCCATAGCAATATCACTCTTTAGGCGTGATTTCCGCACAGTTAGCATACTTACATTCCTATTGAGCATGGGAACAGCCCTTGAAGAGTGGACAAGACAAGCCTCAAGAGCAAGCCTTGTACAAAGTTTGAGCCTTGACATCGACGCCGTTTGGATTAAGCGAGATGGCGAAGAAATGCGCATACCGCTTGAGCAACTTACCCTAGATGATATCATCATTGCACGCTCAGGAAGTGTTATTGTTGTTGACGGTATTGTTGAAGAGGGTGAGGCCATTGTTAATCAGGCCTCCATGACTGGCGAGCCTGAGGGTGTTTTCCGTAAAATGGGCGATTCTGTTTTTGCAGGCACAATTGTTGAGGATGGCACACTATTTATACAGCCAACACACATTGGTACAGAAACTCGCTTACAAAAAATTGTAGAATTTATTGAAGATTCACAACATCTAAAAGCATCAGTTGAAGGCAAGGCCATGCGTATTGCTGATATGGCAGTGCCGTTTACCTTCTTACTTTCTGGCATTGTGTGGCTAATTACTCGCAACCCCATACGCGCAGCATCTGTATTGCTTGTGGATTATTCTTGCGCGTTACGCCTTGCAACCCCGCTTGCCATATTAGCTGCCATGCGTGAGGGCGCAAGCCGCGGAGTTTTGATTAAAGGTGGTGTATTTTTAGAAGCCTTAGCCGAGGCTGATACTGTGGTTTTTGACAAAACCGGCACCTTAACACAAGCCAAGCCACGAGTGGCCCAAGTTGTGGCTCATGGCGAGCTTTCAGAAAAAGAAATTTTGCGCCTTGCCGCTTGCCTTGAAGAACATTTCCCCCACCCTGTTGCCCGCGCTGTAGTACAAAAGGCTGACGAAGAAGGCCTTAAACACAGGGAGGAGCATAGCGAAGTTGAGTATATTGTTGCTCATGGTATTGCTAGTCGCTGGCGTGATAAGCGCGTATTACTTGGTAGCAGACATTATATTTGTGAGGATGAAAATATTTCACTTGGCCCACTTGAAGATGAAGCCAATGCCCTGCTCTCACAAGGTTACTCATTACTTTACTTAGCTATTGACGCTGAAATTGCCGGCCTAATCGCCATTGAAGACACCATAAGAGAAGAAGCCGCAGATGTTATCAATGGACTTTATGCCCTTGGTGTAAAACGTATCGTTATGATTACTGGCGATGAAACACGCTCAGCAGAAAATATTGCTCAAAGACTTGGCATTACAGAATTTTATTCTAAAATTTTACCTGTAAATAAAGCAGAAATCATTAGCCAACTTCAAGCAGAGGGTGCTAAGGTTATTATGGTTGGCGATGGCATGAACGACGCCCCTGCTTTATCCTTAGCCGATGTGGGCGTAAGTTTACGTGACGGAACTGACCTTGCGCAAGAGGTAGCAGATGTGGTATTAACACATAGCTCACTAGAAGGTTTACTCACTGCAAGGCAACTTGGGCAAGGAGTACTTAAGCGAATTAAGGCTAATTTTGCATGGAATACAGGGCTAAACTCTGCTTATTTAGGTTTAAGCTTGTTTGGTGTGATTACGCCAACTGTATCAGCAGTGCTACACAATACCACTACGGTTGGGGTTACTGCCAATGCCATGCGCCCGCTTGTACCTATAAAACAAGCAGAATAATCTTTAACTCAGTTCATGGAGAATAAGGATGATTGAAAACTATGTAACATCTTTTGTAGAAGGTAGGATACGTTTACGGCATCCCATATTCAAAGATGAACAAATTGTAGCACAAGTTCAAAACATTGTTAGCAGTATTGACGGTTTTGAGGCTTTTACTAGCAATTTAAAAACTGGTTCCATTCTGCTTCAATATGACGAAGAAGTAATTACACAAGAAACCCTACTCGAACTCTTAAAACAAGGGTCACAATTCCTTGATTTTGAAGGATATGTGCCTGAGCCTAAGCCCACGAAAGAAAAGGCATGCTGCCTACCGGCTTGTTTTAGTAATATGAGCACAAAGGATAGACGTAGGATATTTAATCGCACCATGGCTACTGCCTTGGGAGTAACAGCCCTTGCCATTGGTGTTGGCAATAAGCGTATACATATACTTGCTGGTAGCGTTTTTTTAGGATTATCAGTAGTGCATATTAAACGTATGCAAAAAGCAATTTTTTAATAGTATTAAAGAATATTAATTTTATGATTAAAACCCTCTGCACCCGCTGGTAGAGGGTTTTTTATGCTCAAATATATGATAAACTCCTACCTCGACTGTAACAAACACTTACCAAAGCCTAAATTAGTTGATGCTGAAAAATGCGCTTACACGCATTTTTAAAAAAAGCACGCCCACTCCAAACACCGCTTTGCGGGCGCAGGAAGTTCGACCCAACGGGCGGCAAAGCCCTTTACGTGGTGAGTTTACGAACCTTACGTAAATCGTACGCAACGCAATTCCTGCTTGTTTTACGTGGCGCACAATTTGAGCTTTATTTAAATTCAGACTGATGACAACCCCCC
>CAYJCI010000219.1:0-3776 GCA_964368595.1 uncultured Desulfovibrionaceae bacterium | reverse complement strand
TTTGCAATGCTTCTACTTGGTCAGAATCAACACTAATAAGGGCTATTTTTTCAACAGTAGGGTAGCGGCTATGATCACCCTTACCCCTGTAGGTTGTAATGGTGCGATCTGTTTGGCCAAGCACTCGTAAAAGGAATTTCTCATTAATATTATGAAGTTTGCGTGCAAATAATGCACTTGATGTACGTCGTTCAGATACCACAGGAAAGCCATACAATTCCATTAAATATTGATATACAAACATTCTGTTGCGTTCATACATGTCATTATCACCATAAACAAATTTACCCATTCGCATACCAAAACGCTTGAGTTCATTATCAATATCTGATGGGAATGAAGCAAAAATTCCAGTTAAGTGAAATTGCCCAATTGCATCTGTAGACAAAACATGAGCTCTATCAAGCTTTAGTAAATATGGTAATAATGCTGGATAATAGTCTAATAAAGATGTATCAAGCCTGCCACAAACTTTACGAAATTCATCATGTATAACACGGGGTAGGCGTGTGGCTATGGTTTCAAGGTTGCGTTTAATGATGGGTTCTTCCAGTGGGCAAAAGTCACCCTCTGGAGCATGCACTGTATTTAATACAGGGTGTAGAATGTCATATTGAAATATTTCAGAAAGGTATTGAAGCGGACGATCAAAAGCCACCAATGCAAAGCCAGGTAAATGGCTATATTCCCACATGTCATTATCAAAGGAGGGTAGAAGCTCTCTAGCCTCTACAAGTGGATAATTTTTGGTTGTTTGATAGGGTTTTACAAGGCAGTGACGTATGTGAACTGCATTGAGCAAAGCATATAATTCATCTAAGGAGTTGACTTCTATAACATCCTTAAATGAGCTTTCATTTGCCCAAGGAAAGTTATCCTTAGAAAATACTTTTTTCCAATGGAGCATGTCAGCACCTTATGATTTGCAAAAAATTATTTATTCATTGGTATACCCCTGCAAACAAAAAGAATAATATATTATTTCTTTATAAATTTCTAGTGTTTTTCTACTACTATATAGATAATTTTTTATTTTTAATTATTAGGCTTAAAAAGCGGTTGCGAGTATGCAGGGGCTTTGCTAGTATGAACAAGGAAATAATAATAAAACCCATAGCCAATTAAAAATTATGAAAGAACAAAAAAACATTCAAAATCAATTGCTTGCAGCTGTTTGTAGTGTCTTTGATGCTTACTCTGCAACACTTTATTTACCCTGTGATCATGGCAATGAATATGAACTTGTGGCTTCATTCTCCCTTGGTGATGAAGGCGATTTTCGTAAAATGCTATTGCCTGGCATTGGCCTAGCTGGTTGGATTTTACGCAATAATCAACCATTGGTAGTGGCAAATTTTGACCAACACAATAGTAACCTAGGTTACTACCTTGATGAAGTTGACGTTAATATTAAAGCCTTTATGGGCTGCCCAGTTCCGGCTGGTGGTGTTATTTGTGTTGATAGCAAAAAGCAATACTCATTTTCAGACAAAGACAATAAAATACTTCAAATGTTTGCAGATATTGCAAGGCAACAGTGCGGTGTTGGTGGTAATTCTGCTCTTGCTGGTAATATACCTGAATATTTTGTAAACCTTGGTATTATACAAGGTTTACGCTTTCAGCATAAGCGCTGGCCCATATTTTTACAAAATTACCTAAATACCATTGCAAGAGCTACTAAATTTGAATACTGCGCCTTTGCTTCCATTGATAGCTTGGGTGATAGTTACAATGTGGAAGGTGAGTCCGTTCCACTACTTATCAAGAATAATCAAAACATAGGCATACCATTAAGTAATGGTATTGTTGGTTGGATTTTACGCGATGAGAGCCAACCTATTTTTTCAGAGGGCTTTAGTGACAGTGTGGCACCTGCTCTTTTTGGAAAAATTGATGAATTTCCAGCGTTTAAGGCTGTGATATGTATGCCAGTTATGGTTAATAAATCTGTACGTGGCGTGCTTTGCCTTGCTCATTCAAATGCTCAAGTAATGGATGAAGCCTTACGTAGTTTCTTGCATCAATGTGTTGATAATTTAGCATTATTTTTAGAAAATCTTTATTTAAAAAGTCGTTTACATCAACTATTACCCAAGGCCTTTGTGCATAATGAAGGCAGTGTAAATTATGATCATGACGGCGTAGCCTATAAAGAGGGCGAATAATGTTTTCCCGATTTTTTAATTTTTTGGGAAAAAGGCTTGCCATGGATCTTGGCACCGCCAATACCTTGCTTTACACCAGAGAACACGGGATTGTTATTAACGAGCCTTCCGTGGTTGCTGTGGACACTTTAGAGAACAAAATTGTTGCAGTGGGCGCTCAAGCTAAGCAATATATTGGCCGCACACCTAAGCGAATTAAAGCAATTCGCCCCATGAAGGATGGTGTCATTTCTGACTTTGATGTTACCAAGGAAATGATTTCTTACTTCATCAAAAAAGCCATTACTGGCTTGCGCCTTGCCAAGCCTAGCATTGTTATTTGCGTGCCCACAGGCATCACTCAGGTGGAAAAAAAGGCCGTCATTGATGCTGCGCTTTTAGCAGGGGTTAGGGAGGTGCGCCTTTTGGAAGAGCCCATGGGGGCTGCTATTGGTTCAAATTTGCCAGTGCGAGAGCCTCTTGGCAATATGGTGCTTGATATTGGTGGTGGTACGTCTGAGGTGGCTGTGATTACCATGTCGGCAATTGCTTGTGCTGAATCTGTGCGTGTAGCTGGTGATGCAATGGATATGGCGGTGCGTCGTTATTTGCATGATGTCTTTCAATTACAAGTTGGTGATAATACGGCTGAAAATGTTAAAAAAATTCTGGGCTGTGCAGTGCCAATGCCCAATGCTCCCTTACTTGACGTTTCTGGTAAGGATATTTTGCAAGGAATTCCCAAAGTCGTACGAGTTTCAGAAGGGCATATTCGAGAGGCTTTGCAAGATTGCTTACGTACTATAATTAACGCCATTTTTACCACCCTTGAAAAAACACCGCCTGAGCTTGCTGGTGATATTTATCGTAATGGAATTTTGTTAGCTGGGGGAGGGGCTTTGATTAAGGGGCTTAATCAGAGAATTGCTCAAGAAACCCGTCTTAAGGTAATTGTTGATAGTGATCCATTAACAACAATTGTGCGTGGTGCTGGCATGACTATTGAGGATATGCAAGGTTTTGAACAGACATTCATAAATTAATACTTTAACTCTTGCCTTGATTGTTGTCCGTTAATGATTTTTATTTGATTATGTATAATTTGGGGATGGGTTGAGCGTTTTTACTATTTTACTAGCCAGCGCTCAAAGTGGCCTTGGGTAATAAAGTTTAATAAATCTTCGCCTAGCATGTCTGTAAAATGAGTTACAAAGCCTTGTAGTTCATCCAAATCCAACCATAGCGCCTTTCTACCCATATTTTTTTGAAGCTCACTATCTATTAAAAGCATAAAGAATGTAGCGTATCGATATTGTTTAATTGTATGTTCTTGCAGCTCTAGGTATTGGTCGTTATTTAATTTTAGTATGTTTTTAATGACTCTTGTGGCAGCATGCTCACGAGCTTCACCGGCATAAACATTAGTGCTTGGAATGTCTAAAGTTTTAGCTTTGCGTGAAGTTCTAACAAGTATACGCCCTTGTGAATCATGTATAATAATATAAACTTTTCGGCGCGATAGATTAAAAAGTTGCATAGTTTCGCTCGGGATTACCATGAGTGGTTTGTCAAAACTATCAACAATTTCAGTAAAAAGATCATTATTAGATAAAATATATGGATAATTTT
>CAYJCI010000218.1:0-3806 GCA_964368595.1 uncultured Desulfovibrionaceae bacterium | reverse complement strand
TTTCGCCACAAAAGAGGCTTGAAACACAAATTAATTTTATGGAGGCAAATCCTCATATAGCTCTGTGCGGCGGTCAAATGCAATGCTTTGGTGAGAGTAATCACCTTGTGAAGCTAAAAAACTCAAAGGAAGCTATCAAAGCAGGAATAATTTGGCATAGTAGCACAATTAACGGCACAAATTGCTTTTGCCTTGAAAGCTTACATAAATATGGTCTACAAATGCATGAAGAACTTTTGCGCGTGGAAGACTATGCATTTTTAGTAGAGTTCCTCTTAAACACACCACTGCAAGCTGCTAATATTCCAGAAATATTATTACACTGCCGATATTTTCACCGCCCAAGCACCCCAGCCTATCACGCAAAAGCTGTAAAATATGTTTTACAAGCTCTAAACATTGCACATGATGAACTATCTTGTAATAAGCATACGATTTTATCCATAGGACAACACGAGAGCTTACCTTCAATACCAGCAGAAGATATACTTGACTGGGCAGATATTGTGTACAATGCTGTCTTAAAAAGGCCTGACCTTGATATGAGGCAATTTTTGCGGGTAACCCACACAAAAATTGAAACATATTTAAGTAGCCTGTCATACGCGCCAGAAATATCTATTAATCAAGCCCTACGCAAATATGCCGCCTCACCGCTTGGCAAAACACACGATTTACGCAAACTCTTTGCACAATTCAAAAATTAATCATTTGCACTTAAAATTTGGCCTAGACAAACATACACTCAAAAAAACTGTAAAGCCGCCCATATTTAGGTCGATAAGCTTTATAAGGATTAGCGCATGGCTTATACGGAAAAATTTTCCGGAACGTTTTTTGCAACTATTTAAGAAAAATAGCCAAGCACGAGGTTTTTATGAGTAACATAGCAGTACTAGATCCGAACAGTACATCATTAAATACTAGCGTAAGTAGCTTATTTGCTAACGCAACTGATGAAGAAAAAACATACAGTGAAGACGCCGTGACCTTATCTGATGAGGCAATTGAGCTGCTTGATGAATTGCGCTACAAGGAAAATCAAACCTACGTGCTTACAGAAAATCAAAGGCAATTTGATAAAGTTTCAAAAGCCCTGCCTGCAACAGATGGTTTTGATGATATGCTAAATTGGCTTAGCACTCTTGGGGAAGATGATACCTTTACCATTGGTGGAGATGATGAAATAAATCGTAATGTTTATGAAAAGGATCCTGAAAAATATGCTGACCTTTGGACAAATATGTATAACCATTTTTCAGAACTTATGGATACCTTAGGCCTTGCCAACGATGATACGATGAAGCGTGAAGTTCTTAGCAATGAAAGTGTTAGTGCCGAGCTTTTAAGCCGTTTTACCTCAAGCTTTAGTGAGGAGACCAATACCCTACTAACATATTTTAATATCACAGTTTAGCGATTAATAAACTGCATTTCTTTTAAGCTAACAACGCGTTTTCTAAAATTGTATGTGCCATTTAAAATTGCTGATAAATCACCATGCATTTTAACGGTGAATTTTGCATTTTCATCAATTACATTTAAATTAAAATCGCCCATATCCCATTCAAAACCGCCACTTCTGCCAGCACCTAACTGCAATTTTGATTGCAATAGAGTTGTCCCAACAGGAGCTGTATAGCTTACTTCTTTTTTCAAGGCTTCACGTAAATTGCCTGTGGATAGGGCTAAAATATCAGCTAAGTCATGCAGATTTTTGCTTTCTACAGCCCCATATACATTGCGCACGATAAATTGCGTGGAGTCAAACCTATCTGCCTTAACTTGAGCATTTAGATACTGCCTTGGTATTTTGTCAGCATCTAGAAATGATCTTAATTCTGAGTCCAAATCTACCCTACTGCCACGCACATTACTGCCAGTGACAAGCCCAATCCAGCGCCAGCTGTCCACATCCAAACTTACTTTACCATCAATCCAAGGCCAATTTCTTTTTACAATGGGCAAGGCATAAGCAAAGCCAATATCAGCAGCACTTTTTATCCCTGGTAGGTTGAGGATGAAATTTTCAAATTCCAGTTGAAAGACTCGTGACTCTTTGTGCATCCCGCCCAAAAACCAATTAAATTTCATATCACCGCTGCCAAAGCCATGCACATCACCCACGCGAGAAAATGACGAACCAACAAGCCCACGTGGCATACCATTTGCGGTAAAATCAATATGATTTGTTGCTGTGCGGCCCTGCTCTTGAGCAAGTTTAGCACTATGTTTATCTTTAAAAGCGGTGCTGGCTGGAACTTTCAAAGCGTCGGCAGACTTCGCATTAAAACTTATAAACACATCTTTAATATTGCCTGACGGTAATTGTAAATTAGGACTTGCAATTTTAACTCGCATTTGCATGGCGTCCTCGGCAGGCGATTCAGAAGGCAAGCGCGTTTCTTTAGGTTTTGGCGGGTTAACAGCATAATCGTGTAAATTGCTAATGGATTTTCTAATTAACTTTACAGAAGTGCTAATATCTTTAGCAAGTATCGAAAAGTCATAGGGCGAAACTATCAAACCCGGCATAGCACGCTCTACATGCATGGTTGGTAAAGGCTTTGTCCACCATAACAAATGCTTACCACCTCGTGTTATGTAAGCATCTAGGCTTAATTTACCACCTACGGGGCTTTGCTGAAGGTTAACATCAAACAAATTTGCAATTATGCTAATATCTTCAATGGAAATTTTTAATTGTGTGCCAAAGCTATGCACAGGGTCAACCCCCATGCCACCCTTCACAGTAATATTAGTTTTCTTAATGGGGCTTATGACGTTTAGATCACGCAATACAAAGCGCTCACCATCCCAATATAATTGAGCCGAGGCAAGCGAAGCCCTAAGGCGTGATTTACCTTCAGAAAATGACCCCCCGAATCGGCTAACCATCTGTGCTTGCAAAGGATTTTCTTTAGTGGGAGGCCAAACAGACGTATTTGTTAAGATACGAAAACGAGTCCAAAATCCATCTAAACCATCAAGAAAAATAGGGCTTAGCAAAGTATCACGCCACTGAACACGAAAATCTGCCTCCCCCTTATTATAGTCAAAGGAGAAAAACCCAAGGAACTTTTTTTCTGCAAAAAAATCCTTGGCAGAGTCGCGCATATTAGTCATGGCCATGTTGTTTTTTTCTTGCAATTCACGTGTTGATAAGGTCACATCTGAGGGTAAATCTTGGGTGTAGGGCAAAACCCATTGGCCTGAGTTGGTTTTTTCCGCAAGGAAGGTACTTCGAAGCCGCATTTGATTTGCATTGGCTTGCACTTGAAAGCGAGCTGAAATAAATATATCTCGCCCAGCTGGGCCTAGTTGAAAGTTAGCCAATTCAAATTCGCCAACGTCTATGGCGCACCATGGCGGCATGAAGGAAATTGCCTCACTTTGCTGTTCATCCTCCTTTACCTCAGATTCAAGATATCTAGGCAAACGCGGCATTCGCACTCCAAGTAAGGTGCCAACCTCAATCCCAATGACCACTTTATCTTTTAAAACTTGTGGGGGTTCTAGCAAGTTATTCAAAACTGTTGGGTCATACTTAACAGTTAACGCAGGCACAGTCCTTAACTGTGAGTTCTCAGCAGCAGGTATAATCACTTCATTATTAGAATTTTGTTTATTTTTTTCAAATACTTCAATGTCGCTAGCATGGCCCCTACTATCTTTATGAGCATAAACGCTGCTAGCGTCTTTCCTATAAATATTTTCCTTTTTATATTGCTCGCTTATGGGAGGATTATTGGAATATAAGTATGATGCTACTGTGCCTGTCCCCTGATATTGCAACACAGCAATAA
>CAYJCI010000217.1:0-3819 GCA_964368595.1 uncultured Desulfovibrionaceae bacterium | reverse complement strand
GCAGCTTTGCCTACCATGGGCTTTATTTTTGAGGGCGGGGACTTTTCTAGAGCGGATACCATAAGCTCCACACCGCTTTTGCAAATTATGCTACTTGCTGTTCCTTTATGGGCAGTGCAAATGGTGCTTGGGCGTGGCTTTTATGCCCTTGGTGATACGCTAACCACAGCCATCTGTGGCACGGTTATAACCATTATTAGCCTGCCATTATTTTATTTTTCAGTAAAATGGGGCGCCATGGGCATTGCCATTGTGAGTATTGGTGGGGTGATTGCCTATATTGTTGCTATTGTCGCCATTTGGCATAAGAGGCAAGGCTCTGCGGCTTTTGAGGGGCTTTTGTCAGTTATTGCTTGGGGTGTTGCGCTTTCAAGTTTAGCTGGCGTGGTGGCGTATGGTTTGAGTTATGCTAGCCTTGAATGGGCTAAGGCTTTGCCATCCATTTGGCCTTATATTATAGCGCTGATGTTAAGCTTTGTGGGTTTTGTCGTGGTTTATGTACCACTTGCATGGAAATTTACTCCAGAATTTATTCGTCCACTTTGGGCTAGGTTAAGCAGAAAAAAATCATAATTATGCCAAATTCATTTAAAGAAATTACTATTAAGCAAGAACAAGATGGGCAAAGATTAGATAATGTTATTGCTCTGATTTTTCCTGATCTTAGCTTGCGTGAAAGGCGTAAATTGTGGGACGATTGGAAAATATTTGTAGATAATAAAGTTCAAGGTGCAGGCTTTAGGGTGAGGGTTGGGCAAGTAATTAGACTTGAAGCCAAGAACTTAACCGTTGCTCCTACAATTCAGCAAGGCAGTGATAATTCTGCAACCTTGCAAGCCAGTATCTTAAAGGTAGATAACGATTTTATATTTTTATATAAACCGCAAGGCTTGCATAGCACAATGCTTAATGCTGGTGGCCCAAGCCTTGAGGGGCAATTGGCAAATTTGCTTGGCTCAGAATATGAAAGCGTAAAACTTTGTAATAGGCTTGATGTGCAAACGTCTGGCATTGTGGTGGCTGGTAAAAATGATGCTGCAAGGCTGGCCTGGCAAAGCCTAGAAAATTATGCCAAATGCCAAAAGCGCTATGTGGCTCTAGTGCAAGAAAGTGAGCAGGGGCTTGCTAAGTCTTGCGTAATAAAAACGGCGCTAGATACGGATAAACGCAAAAAAAGCCGTGTATTAGCTGAGGATACGCATAGTTTGCGCCATACGCATTTTAATAAATTAGCTGTGGTGGATGCTGCAACCTACGCTATTTTATGTGAATATTTTCCAAATTTTCCAAAAAATATGCCGCAAGGACTATTTTTCATGGGCTGTACAATTTTTAAGGGCGCTCGCCATCAAATTCGTGCTCATGCTGCCCATGCAGGCTTTGCTTTGTTTAATGATCACCGCTACATTGATGCAAATCCAAATTATGAAAATGAAAGCTTTTTATTGCATCATGGGGCTTTGAATTTGCCCCATGATAGTATTTATTGCTCTGCCCCTTGGGAGCAAGATTTACCACAAAAAGTGCAGGAAATTATAAATCAATTTTTCACTTCTAGCTGTCCTTGCTAATAATTATTTAAAATATAATCATATTCCATCTGAACATCGTGCCGTCTTATGTTAGTTGTGACAAAGTCAATTTCAATAATGCCTGCAAAAAGAAAATAAAAAAGCCCCCTGCAAAAAATTGAAGGGGGGCTAGGTTTGTTTTGTGGTATATTTTTTATAAAAGTTTTTCTACTGTAAAGCCTTGAGCTTTGCCAGCTTCTTCAGCATTCGAGCCACCAAGTATGCAAATGCTACCCTGTTTTGCGGCTTGCTCCATGATATTTGCAAAATCATGGAAGTTTTTAGCAGTGGTGGATAGGATTTCATCACGCATTTGTTGGCGTGCTTCATTATCATCAGCACAAAGGTGACGGCTAAGGGCCGCCGCACCCTTGGCATCTGGCAACATATATGTATCAAGATCGCCAATAGCGCCAACTATAGCTGAGGAAAGTTCACGCTCACTAGGCTTGAAATTGCGCAAAAACTCCGCGGCATTGTCATATGTATTAATGGTTTCTAGCACAGCAGGGTCACGATATGAGGCTTGAATAAGTACACCGCTTAAGCGGTCAAGCGCACAAAAAGCACCATATGCACCGCCTTGAACGCGCACCTTCTCCCATAAATAGCCCATACGCAAATGGCGTAAAATTACCTGAGCTGAACCATGATAATTGTAGCCTAAGTCATAAATATTAGCACCCTTGCCTACGAAATTTATTTGTAGGGGGGCGGTAAATACTTGTGATTTAGGTATGTTTGGCATTGACCATTGGGCAGGCTTTGCGGTTTTTTCAGGTAAGCTCTGCAAAAATTCTTGCGATTTTGTTTCAACTACGCCCAAGGTTTTTGCATCTGCGGTTAAGTCCATCAAAGCACCATTACTTGAGAGCACCAGTTCATAAAGAGTATGCAAATCAGCAAGCACGCTTGCCCAATTGTTTTCTGCTCTTTCAATAAGGCTACGCACATATTCAAGGTAGCTTATGCCGCCAGTCAATTCCTCAAGCCAGCCAGTTTGGCAATAGCTTGCCCTAATACGTGATGACACTGCGCCGTGGCCTGATGCCAAGAGGCTATACTCAAGGCGAGCCTTGGCCTCAAGTAGCATTTGGCAAAAGCGTTCTTGTTGGTCAAATTTCGGTGCAAAAAGAACTTCATGCATAATGTCAAATAGTTCATGCGCCTTATCACGCACGACTTTTCCGCCAACGCTAAAATAAGCCAAGGGGGTTCGCTCAACCCTATGCGTTGCTAAAAATGGCGCTGCCCAAAGGCCACCAGTTTTTGCCGCAATATGCATGCCCATTTGCACAAAGTCACGTTTGGCTGTTCCCATTTCAGTTAAAGCACGGCCTAGCAGGGGGACTAAGGGTATAAGATTTTCTGGTACAGCATTTAATGGTAAGAGCAAGTTCACGTAGGCAACGCCAGACGTATCCACATCATGTACTAGCATTGAGCCATTGTTGCGTTGTTCTGAAGGTAGAGTTTTATTTTTTAAGGGCAAGTCTTTAACAGAAAGACTTGGAATAGTTGCCAAAGCTTCTGGGCTGTCTACTTGCTCTTGAACTTCACGCAAGCGAGCTGTTTCTTTAACTAGCTCCTCACGCTCATCTTTATTGCAGGCCTCTTGTATGCGTGCAAGTTTGGCCTTTTCGGCTTCATCGCGTCTTTGTTCAAGCTTGGTGTCTGGTAAAAGCACCACAGTGCTACGATGGTCATTTTTCAAAAACCATTTATCTATGCATTGTTCAAATACTTTTTCGCCCTTGGCGAGGCGGCCTTTAATGGCATTAAGTGGTTCTTCCCACATTAGTGAAAGCAGAGCGGAGTTTGGCTCATCACTATAAAGCCAAGTGGATAGGCTTTGCACCATGGCAGAAAGGCCACGAGGGAAGCGCCCAGAATTATTTTCACGCAAAGAAAATTCAACGCTATTAATAGCGGCCTCAATGGCCTCTTGTTCAATGCCAGCTTCCACAAGGCCTGCCAAGGTATCAAAAATCAATAGCTCAGCTTCATGCACATCACGAGGGGCAACGCCTTTTAAACCTACGGAATAATACATTTGCCTTAAATCTGTTTCAAGGCCAATGCCCGTTGTGTCCTCACCAAGGCCAGATTCAATTAAAGCCTTACGCAAGGGCGAGCCTGGCAAACCTTCTAAAATATGCTCAAGCATTTCAAACATAAGGGCATTTTCAGCTTCCGCTGTTTCGCATAGTAGCCAGTTTACTGTAAACATGGCTCTATTTTCATCTTC
>CAYJCI010000216.1:0-3852 GCA_964368595.1 uncultured Desulfovibrionaceae bacterium | reverse complement strand
AAATAAATTGCACCTACTCTTGATTTATCGATCGTGTTGACTTTGTCAGCACGCACAATTTGAGCAAAGCTCAAATTGTGTTAGCCGCCGCTTGAAAAACCATTTTTTTGCGTCATAAAATCGCCAAAAAAGTATGCTCCATACCCTTTTTTCTGGCAATTTTATTAGAATATTTTTATTAAAAAATGTTTTTATTTTAGCAGGCTTAACTGATTTTCAATGTCGACTAAATAATGTAATTGTAGTATAGAGAGCTTTATCTCTACAACTCTACCCCTTGGCAATAGCTTCTTCGATTACAACAACCTCAGGCATTATTATAAAACTAGCTAGGCATTATGAAAAAATATTTCATTGTCATAGTTAACAAGTTAATATAGTATGAATTGTGAAAATTTAATGGCTATTGAATATATTTATGATTAATTTGGGCCTTTTTTGCATTAAAAGGCCTTGTTTTAAGCTTATTATCTAATTTATAGGACAATATTATGGATAGATTTATACATGCCCCCTTGCAAGGGCAACATTCAACACCCATTGAAACTACTATTTTTGATTTATTAAAGTGCGGTCCTGGGCCGTCCTCATCTCATACCATTGCCCCCATGAAGGCAGCATTTAATTTTTTAACATTTTGTAAAGAAGCAAAGTTAACTAACCCCCCTGCTAAGTTCATAGTGCGCCTTTTTGGCTCTCTAAGTGCCACTGGAGAAGGGCACGGCACGCATACAGCAATCCTTGCAGGTTTGCTTGGGCATGAGCCACAAAAATGCCCACCTGATATTTTGAAAGAAATTTTAATGCATCCTAACGTCGAGCATAATCAAAACATAAATGGGAATAATATAAAAATACTTCTTTCAGACGTCATTTTTGATAATATTGAGCATAAATTTGAACATGCAAATACCATGACCTTTGCCCTAACAGATGCTGAGGGTAACATCCTACTTGAAAGAGAATATTATTCCATCGGTGGCGGTTTTATTAAATGGAAGGGTCAAGAAGATCCACAAAGAGGCAAGCCAGTTCATGAATATGGCTCCATGGCAAAATTGCAAGAAATTATTGCCGAAACGGGGCTTAGCCTACATGAAATTTTAATGGAAAATGAAAACGCCATCACCGGCCTTAGTAGAAAAGAAATTAACAATGGGCTTGATGAACTTATTGAGCTTATGATGGATAGTGTTGAGCGTGGGCTTAGCAAAGAAGGGCTTTTGCCTGGCTCGCTTGGCGTAAGCAGGCATGCCAAACACATACTTGAAAAAGCCAATAAAGGCTCACGAATTACTGATAAATATACCCTGCGCTTAAATGCATATGCCTTTGCAGTTTCCGAGGAAAATGCCGACGGCGGGGTTATTGTAACAGCTCCTACGTGTGGAGCGGCTGGTGTTGTTCCTGCCATTTTATATTTATTGAAGCATGATATGAATGTGGGCAAAGTAGCCTTGCGTGAAGGATTATTAGCAGCCGTTGCCATTGCTTTTTTGGCTAAGCACAATGCGGCCATTGCGGGGGCTGAGGTAGGTTGCCAAGGTGAGATTGGCGTAGCCTCAAGCATGGCTGCCGCAATACTGACTTATGTAAACGGGCATGACATTGATATTGTTGCCAATGCGGCTGAAATTGCCCTTGAGCATCACCTTGGCATTACTTGCGACCCCATTGCAGGATTGGTGCAAATCCCTTGCATTGAGCGTTGCGCCATGGCTGCTGTTAAATCTTATAATGCCTTCCTCTTAGCAAGTACAAGGTTATGCAATACGCATAAAGTTTCACTCGACTGCACCATTAATGCCATGAATGAAATTGGGCGTGAGATGAGCTGCAAGTTTAGAGAAACTGCCCTTGGCGGCTTAGCAACTTCATATATTAATTGTTAAGGAGCATATATGCGACAATGTATGGATGTTTTGGCCACACAAAAAAGGCTTAGACGCATTGAAGGGCAAGTTCGTGGAATTATTAAGATGATTGATTCTGATAAGCCTTGCGAAGAAATACTGATCCAAATTGGTGCGGCAAAGGCTGCCTTGCATAAAACAGGGCAAACAATACTTCAGGGACACTTACATCACTGTGTACTTGATGCGGTAAAAGATGGCGACGCTGACGACGCCTTCAAAAAGCTCAACTCAGCTATTGAGCAATTTTCGCGCATAGTTTAACGTAAGATACTTATTATAATAATTTTAGAAGTTTTAATTAATAAAATGGCAACGCACCCTATGCCCACCCTCAAGAGTAGTCCACTTAGGCACTTCTAATTTGCACACAGCCTGCACCTTGGGGCAACGAGGATGAAATGTGCAGCCAGAAGGTGGAGCAATGGGGCTTGGCAATTCACCGCTTAATGGTGCTTCTAGGGTAATTTGTTCAGGATCATGCGAAGGAATGGAAGTAAGCAAAGCTTGAGTGTAAGGATGAGCTGCGTTTTCAAATAAATTTTCGCGGCTAGCCTCCTCCACCACACGCCCAAGATACATGACGGCAACTCTCTCACAAACAAAACCAACCACAGCCAAATCGTGTGAGATAAACACACTGGCAGGCTTAAACTTTTCTTGCACATCACAAAATAAATTTAACACTTGCGCCTGCACTGAGGCATCCAAGGCAGAAACAGGCTCATCACAAACTAATACTTTCGGATGAGTTATAAGCGCACGAGCAACTGCTATACGCTGCCTTTGCCCGCCAGAAAACTCATGGGGGTATCTTTTAGCTTGGTCATTAGAAAGACCTACCAAACTAAGCATTTCTGCCACACGGCAAGCGCGCTCTGCTGCAGGGATTTTTTGCACAGTTAGCGGCTCTGCAATGGATTTTCCTATGGGTAATCGAGGGTTTAAGGATGAAAATGGATCTTGAAAAACCATTTGTGCAGCATTATTAAAATTTACTTTACCATTAGCATTATACAAGCTCTGCCCATCAATAAGCACTTCACCAGCAGATGGTGCAAGCAAGCCAACAATCATGCGCCCAAGCGTTGATTTACCGCAGCCTGATTCACCCACAAGGCCTAATGTCTGCCCCTTTTGCACGCATAAATCCACATCATCCACAGCTCGCAAGGTGGCTTGCTCACCAAGCAAACCACGCTGAACTGAAAATGTACGGCTAAGGTTTTTAACCGCTAAGGTAGGTGAGCATTCTAATGGCATGTTTCGCCTGTGACTCCTGCATCGCTAAAAGTTGCCATATCATTAAAAATAGCAGTAGCAGCCTTTACTATTGGTACTGCAAGGGCAGCCCCTGTGCCTTCGCCAAGGCGTAAACCTAGGTGCAATAGTGGTTCAGAAGCACCTAAGGCATTTAGTACATGTGCATAACCTGGTTCAGCAGAAGCGTGCGATAGTATGCAATAATCTTCCACTTGTGGGCAAATATGCTTTGCCGCCACATAGGCAGATGTTGAAATAAAGCCATCCACTAAAACCACACAACCAGCCTTTGCCGCACCAAGAACAATACCAGCCATGGTGGCAATTTCAAAACCACCCACGTGGGCTAAAATATCAACAGCATCACCCTTGCTTATGGCCTCATGATGTAGCACTAAAGAATCTTTAATAATTTGAGCTTTATGAGCAACAAGTTCAGCACTACCCCCAGCGCCAGGCCCTGCTACGTCCTTAGGGTCAAGGCCCAAGATGGCGCAAAAAATAGCCGTTGCTGGCGTGGTATTACCAATACCCATTTCACCTATACCAATAGATTTATAGCCTTTTTTTGCAGCATCTGTGGCAATATTCACTCCATTTAAAAGTGCTTGCAAGCATATGTCACGGCTCATGGCTGGCTCTTTAGCAAAGTTTGCTGTACCCTCACCAAGGCGCA
>CAYJCI010000215.1:0-3865 GCA_964368595.1 uncultured Desulfovibrionaceae bacterium | reverse complement strand
CTTTGCTCTCTGTATCCGTAAGGTTCGCAAGCTCACCTAACGGCTATGCTACGCACCCTTCGGGCAGGAAGGAAGATGAAGTTTTTTACGGAGCGGAGTTTATCTAGACATAAATGACCGTAGTAAAAAACAAAGTCTGACGCTGCCAAAACAAAAAATACGCCGCAAAAAATTATATGCCCATTATATTATACCCACTATCAACATAAACCACCTGACCTGTAACGGCTGAGGATAGGCTTGATGTTAAATACACAGCAGTTCCGCCAACGTCGGAGGTTGTTACATTACTATGCAGTGGAGCTTTTTCTTCAATATGGGTAAAGATGTCTTTTAAGCTTGATACAGCAGAAGCCGCAAGAGTTTTAATAGGCCCTGCGCTAATGGCATTGATGCGGATTTTCTTTTCACCAAGGTCCACAGCTAGGTAACGAACGGAGGCTTCAAGCGCGGCTTTAGCAACGCCCATTACATTATAGCCTGGGATAACTCTTTGTGAGCCATAGTAGGTCATAGTTAAAACTGAACTGCCTTCAGCCATTAGCGGCTCAAAGGCACGACAGACTGCTGGTAATGAGTATGCTGAAACATCCATGGCAAGCTTAAAGCCATCGCGTGATGTATCAATGAAGCGGCCTTGCAAATCTTCACGATTGGCAAAGGCTATGGAGTGTACTAAAATATCTACACCACCCCATTTTTCTTTAACAAGCTCTGCAGCAGCGGCAATTTGTGCATCATCGCTAATATCACAGGGGAAGGTAAACTCACCACCAAGCTCTTCACTGATTGGGTCAACACGTTTTTTAATGGCATCGCCCACATAGTTAAAAGCAAGGCGAGCGCCTTGGGCTTTAAAAGCAGAAGCCACGCCATAAGCAATACTTCTATTATTAGCAACACCTAAAATTAGGGCTTTTTTTCCTTCAAGTAACATATATACCTCGTAATTTTTTAATCTAACCTTCAGAACATATTTCTACTGTCACGCTTGCCTTTACATAAAAACTACTACATTAGAGCATTAATATGTATTAAAGGGTGACTATTTAAAGTTTTTTCCAGTCAAGATGCTATATGCTTCAGCATATTTAGTACTGGTTACTTCCACCACTTCGGCAGGTAGAGCAGGTGGTGGGGCTTGCTTATTCCAAGGCTGACCTGAAAGCCAATCACGCAGATATTGTTTATCAAAACTAGGTTGCCCTTGCCCTGCTTTGTATTGATCAGCAGGCCAAAAACGTGAAGAGTCCGGAGTCATCACTTCATCAATAAGCACCAACTCATCGCCAACCATACCAAATTCAAACTTGGTATCAGCCATGAGAATGCCCTTGGTGGCAGCAAATTCGCGCCCAGCCTCAAAAATACGTAAGGAAATATCTTCAACCTTGGCGGCAAGCTCGTCACCCAAAAGCTTTGCGGCTTCAGCACGAGTGATATTTTCATCATGTTCACCAATCTCTGCCTTGGTTGATGGCGTAAATAAAGCAGGCTCAAGCTTGGCTGACTCTAAAAGCCCTTTTGGTAATTCATGGCCACAAAGGCTGCCAGTGGCTTGGTAATCCTTCCAGCCAGAGCCTGTAATACAGCCGCGCACAATACATTCAACTGGCAATGGCTTAGCTTTTTTAACTAAAACAGAGCGGCCTTCTAGCTCATCCTTCCAAGGGGCAAGAGCCTCAGGGTATTTATTAACATCACTTTCAATAAGGTGATTTGGTATAATATCCTTAAAACGCTCCATCCAGAACAATGTTATTTTATTAAGAATAACACCCTTATAAGGCACAGGTTCATTCATAATAACGTCAAATGCTGACATACGGTCGGTAGTGACTATCAGCAACGTGTTTTCATCAATGTCATACATATCACGAACTTTGCCCCTAGCAACCAAGGGATAAGCTGTAATATCTGTTTGCATAACCACTTTCATTGTTTCTCTCCTCAAAATATATGGTTAAAAAATTTATTTGTTTAATATAAAGCTGTTAAGACATTTTCCTCACTCTGCATTCCACAGAGCGGGCATGCGCCTCAAGGCCTTCTAAGCGAGCCAAGCGAGCAATGGATGCAGCATTTTTTTGCACAAAATGTGAAGATGCCGCAACTACACTACTGCGCTTACAAAAAGTTTGCACAGACAGCGGTGATGAAAAACGTGCTGTGCCCATGGTTGGTAATACGTGGTTTGGCCCAGCAAAATAATCACCCACAGCTTCTGGCGAATGTGAGCCCATAAATATTGCTCCAGCATGACGAATATATGGCAAAAAGTCCCAAGGCTCGCGCACGCATAGTTCCAAATGCTCTGGAGCGACCTTATTAGCAAGAGCAATCCCCACGCGCATATTAGGCACAACCACCACAGCACCCCAATTTTTTAAGGATTCTCTAGCTAAATCAGCCCGCGGTAAGGCTTCACATTGGGCTTCAAGCTCGCGTAGCACAGCCTCAGCTAGGGTTTGAGTGTCAGTAATGCAAATGGCAGATGCAAGGCTATCATGCTCCGCTTGGGAAAGCATATCAGCCGCCACCCATGCAGGGTTTGCAGTGCTGTCAGCTATGATTAAAATTTCGCTTGGGCCTGCAATCATATCAATCCCAACGCGCCCCTGCACCATACGCTTAGCAGTGGTAACATATATATTACCAGGTCCCACCAGCACATCCACAGGATTAATACTAGGCGTGCCATAGGCAAGAGCACCAACAGCCCAAGCACTGCCCATGCGGTAGACTTCGTCAATGTCTAATAAATGAGCTGCCGCCAATATATATGGGCTAATACTGCCATCTTTGCGTGGCGGAGTCACCATAGCAAGGCTTTGCACACCTGCAACTTGAGCAGGAATGGCATTCATTAAAAGGCTTGAAATAAGAGGGGTTTCACCACCTTGACCACCAGGGACATATAGCCCTGCTCTATCCACAGGCCCAATTTTTTGGCCTAGAATACTGCCATCATCTTGAGTAATGAACCAAGATTTTTCCATCTGCGCTTCGTGAAAAGCACGAATATTTGCCGCAGCTTCGTCTATAATCGCCATATCAGAAACAGCAACAGACGCAGCCCCTTGGGCAATTTCATTAGCATCAAGGCGCAAAGGTTTATCAAGCTCTGGGCAGTCAAATTTCTTAGTATATTCCAAAAGGGCTTCATCACCACGGCGTATTACATCATCTAAAATATCACGCACAGTGGCATCCACCGATGAATCAGCATCGGAGCGACCTTTAATAACTTCGGCTAACTTGGGCCAATCTTTTTCTGCATTGCATTGCAACATGCGACAAGGCATGGCGAACTCCTTAAATGGAATTGGATTTTCAGCGGCGATAGTACAAAAGGAATGGCTAAAAGTCGAGCATTGATAGTGAGAGATTTTTACTAAAGCAAATTTTGTGCAAACTCCAATAAAATCAAGACTTAAGGCTGGGGATATTTTTCAATAATACTCAATAATTCATTAAAATTTGTTCCATTGCTGGCAACAAAGGTCGTGGGGTTAGCAAGCTGTATATTTTTTCCATTAAAATCGCACATTTTACCGCCTGCCTCAGTAAGTATTAAATACGCCGCAGCATAGTCCCAAGGTTTTAATAAAATTTCAAAATAACCATCTAAGCGGGCGGCTGCTACGTAACAAATTGCTAAGGCAGATGAACAAATACGCCTAATATCTAAACAATTATTAAACACATCTTGAGCAATGGCAAAGTTATAGGCGGCATTTTTCTTATTACCAGACCCTGCCCCAAATTCAATAATACTATCTTGCAAGGGTCTATCGCTAACCATGAGTAATTGCTCACCATTTAAATAAGCACCCTGCCCTTTTATGGCGGTAAAAGCCTCATG
>CAYJCI010000214.1:0-3888 GCA_964368595.1 uncultured Desulfovibrionaceae bacterium | reverse complement strand
ATTCAATGTTATCTGTGCCGCTTTTTGCAAAGGATAAAATAGTAGGTTTACTTGGTTTTGACCAATGTCAAAAAAATAATGGCTGGCCAGAGCATAGTGTAAATATGGCTATTATTATAGCTAACTTAATTAATAATGCTAAGGGATATTTTCAAACCCAGAAAAAGCTAGAAAAAAAGAAATTCCAAGTTCAAGAGCTTTTTGACGTATTTCCATTTCCAATTTATGTCGCTGATATCAATAATTATTCTATTCTATTTTGTAATAAAATTACTCGCGACATGTTTGACGGAACGGCACTATCTTCAACCCCTTGTTATAAAGCCTTTCAGGGCCTAGATGAACCATGCCCATTTTGCACCAATAGCATTTTAAAAGAAGGTGCACCTCCGCACATTTGGCATCACCATAATCCCATTGTGGGCAAAGATTATAAAGTAATTGACCGTTTGATGGCTTGGGAGCATGTGGATAAAGCAAGGCTGTCTATTGCCCTTGATGTGACGGAGTCTTTGCGCCTACAGCGTGAACAAATACTTGAGCGTGAAGCCAATGCAGCCAAGGGGCTTTTTGTGGCAAATATGAGCCATGAATTACGCACACCTTTAAATGGCATTATTGGCATGACCTATCTTGCCGACAAAGCCAATACTGACCCCGCAACCAAGGACTTTTTGGATAAAATTCAACTATCTTCCAAAAATTTATTAGCCATTATTAATGATATTTTGGATTTTTCAAAAATTGAAGATGAAAAAATTAATATTGAATGCTTACCCCTTAATTTAGTAGAAATTATTTACGAAGCACAAGCGATTTTACAAACTGCTGCTGATAACAAGGGGCTTTACTTAAAGTGTGTTGTGGATAAAAACATACCTCCACTTTTACAAGGTGACTCTTTGCGCCTTTCGCAAATCATATTAAACCTTGCTAACAATGCTATTAAATTTACTAAAACTGGTGGTGTGAGTTTAGAGGTTAAATTAATAGAAGCAACGGACAATATTCAACATATTGATATCATAGTAAAGGATACTGGCATTGGTATTTCTGAAGATAATATAAAACGCTTGTTTACTGAATTTTCTCAGGCTGAAACTTCCACCTCAAGAGATTTTGGTGGCACTGGTCTAGGCCTTGCCATTGTTAGGCGTCTTGTGGAACAAATGGGAGGCACTATCAATGTGGAAAGTACACTTGGTGAAGGGTCTGCATTTATTTGTCATATTCCTTTTGTAAAGTCGCATGAGCTGTCAGTAGAGGCAGCCCATCAGAATGAAAATGTTGATGAAAATGGCACTGATATTTCAGGAACTAAGGTTTTACTTGTAGAAGATAATGAAATTAATACACTTATTGCAACTGAAGTTCTTGAGCAATTTGGTTGTGACGTTGAAAATGCAGAAGATGGCGCAATAGCCTTAAAGAAGCTTGAAAAAGGTCAATTTGATATAATTATAATGGACATTCAAATGCCCAATATGGATGGACTAGAAGCAACTGAGTTTATACGCCGTCAGGAAAAATATAATAATATTCCGATAGTAGCTATGTCTGCCCATGCCATGATTCAAGATCATGAAAAAAGCATTGCCGCTGGCATGCAAGAACATATTACTAAACCCTTTGTACCAGAAGAACTGTGCAAAGTTATTCATAAATTTGTAAGTAAACCTTTTAACTATAAAAAATAATTAAATATGTGTCATAAGTTAAATACAAGCCTTAAATTGCAGTATTTATTAAACTAAAGGTATATTATGAAAGACCTTGTATCTGCAAATAGCACCTCAAAAAATATTGTAGACCTTTTTTTAAGGCTCTCTAGCACTATGCTTTCATACGATAATCAAGATGATTTTTTTGAAAATACCTTGAGCGAAATCGGTAAGTCCTTAAAAGTTGAAAGAACCTATGTTTTTGAATTTAACAGTAAAATATGGAAAAGCGTTTGTTCATGGAGTAACGAGAGCTCATCAGACATGACACAATTTGAAGATGGTGGCGAAACCGTTAGTAATGCTTTTGTAAATGACGGCATGATTGATGTTTTTAATTCAGGATTACCGTATATTATAGAAGATATTGAACTTGTACAAAGTGACGATGCAAGAGCTTTTTTAAAGAAACAAAAAATCGTAAACATGGTTTTAGTGCCTTTATTTTCAGATGGTAAATTGACGGCATTTTTTGGTGTTGACCAATGCAAACAGCTGGAAAACTGGGCTAGTGACAATATTAATACAATGATTACCATTGGTTATTTATTAAACAACGCCATACAGTACTTTAATGCCATTGACTTTTTACAAAGAAAAGAAGCAGAGGCTCAATCCTTAATAGATATTTTACCATTCCCTATTTTTATAACTAACCCTGAAACAAATAATTTTCTTTGCTATAACAAGACATTAGTTGATATTGCTATTGGTGAAGATGTGGCAAGCTCCACTTGTCATAAAATTATGTACGATTTGGACAAGCCTTGTTCATTTTGTAAAACAAAGTTTTTAGCCCCCAAGGGTGAGTCTGTTGTTTGGGATAGTTTTAACCCCAAGTTTAATGCTAATTTTAAAGTTATAAACACTTGTATTCCTTGGGATGATATAGAAAATGCAAGACTTACCATTGCCTTAGATATTACGGATTCTTTGCGCTTACAGCGTGAGCAAGTTCTGGAGCGTGAGTCATCCATGGCAAAAGGGCGTTTTTTAGCCAATATGAGCCATGAATTGCGCACACCTCTAAACGGTATTATTGGAATGACTCATCTTGCCATTCAAAGTAACGAAGACTACAGAGTAGGGAATTACCTGAAAAAAATTCAAGATTCATCAAGAAATCTACTCTATGTTATTAATGACATATTAGATTTTTCAAAGATGGAAGCTGGAAAACTTGAGCTTGAACAACACCCATTTAGTCCTTTAGATGTATTTACTACTGTAAAAGAGCATTTACTTGAAGATGCAAGGATGAAGGGCATAAGCCTACAATATCAAATAGAAAAAAACATTTCTTCCTTGCTTGTTGGTGATGCTTTGCGTTTATCTCAAGTAGTACATCAACTTGTAAAAAATGCCATTAAATTCACAGAAGAAGGGCACGTAGTTTATTCTTTAAGCTTGCTTGAATCACGTGAAGATACGGGCAGCGAGGTGCTATGTGTTAAAGTTGAAGATACAGGTATTGGCATCTCAGAAGAAGATTTAAAAAATCTTTTTGTAGGTTTTAGTCAAGCTGATGCTTCAAGCACAAGACGCTATGGCGGAACGGGCCTTGGACTGGCTATAGTTGAAGGATTGGTTGAACTTATGGGCGGCACTATTTCTGTTGAAAGTGTGGAAGGAAAGGGCACTACCTTTACTTGTCAAATTCCTTTTGTAGTGGCTAATACTAATGTAATTAATGAAACCATTACCCCACTTAATAATAACCTTGAAGGGGTAAGCGTACTTTTAGCAGAAGATAATGAAATTAATAGTCTAATCGCCTATGAAATGCTCACACAGATGAAATGCACCGTTGATTGTGTTCAAGATGGGCATGAGGTTTTAGCAGCGCTTGAAAAAAATAAGTATGATATTGTACTTATGGATGTTCAAATGCCACAAATGGATGGGCTTGAAGCTACGCAAATTATCAGGCAAAATGAAAAATATAATAATCTTCCAATAGTTGCGTTAACAGCTCACGTCTTAAAAGAAGAAATCGACAAGTGCTACAAGGCTGGTATGCAAAGCCATGTGCATAAGCCAATTTCTGTGAATGCTTTACATCGTGCCATTGCAGATTATACCAAAAATGAGTTTAAGTTTAAGTAATATTGGGAAGTATATTTTATCTTTAATGTACTGTGGACAAAAAATAATATTGAGTTTACAA
>CAYJCI010000213.1:0-3900 GCA_964368595.1 uncultured Desulfovibrionaceae bacterium | reverse complement strand
TAAAGGAAGCCAAGCACCCGCAGCTACCGTTGCCGCTGCTTTCTTTCGAACCTGACGGGGTTGGCGGTGCATCGCGCCGCTTGACTTCCACTGGTCGTATATATGGCATCTTGTTTGCAGTCAAGCTTAAAATGAGTTTGGGCATTGGATTTACAAGTACTCTTTGCTTAATAAATGCTTACTATCCAGTTGCTTAAGCACAAAAAACCTTAAATATTAAATTGCAAGTGCTAAAGGCAGAGCATTTTGCGATTTCTAAGTAGGGCTTTCACTACTAAATTATCAACTAACATCAAGCTAACACAGGGTTGGCCTACTATTTGCAAATAACCTTCGTGTAGCACTGTGAACTATAAAAAAGAGTTGTAGTTCAAAAGGTGCACAGGAGGATTTTTTCATGCAAGATACCATGTTTAGCGCTGTTTTTGGTGCTTTAACCACAGAACACCGTATGAATTTCATCGCCAATAATTTGGCAAATGTTAATACCAATGGCTATAAGCGTGATATGTTGGCATTTAAGGACACTATGGCAAGCTATGCTCATGATGAAATTCGTGAGCCTTTGATGCATTGTCGTTCAAAGCCGCTCTTTCCTGAACCTAAGAATTTGGCTCGCCCTCGTATTGCAGTGTCGCAGACAGATTTTTCTCAAGGAGCCATGAAATTTACTGGAGATCCTCTTGATCTTGCCATTAGTGGTGAAGGTTTTTTCAAGGTAAATTCGCCGCAGGGCAATTTATATACACGTAATGGACATTTTATCATGTCATCTGA
This sequence comes from uncultured Desulfovibrionaceae bacterium, assembly GCA_964368595.1. Classification (GTDB taxonomy): domain Bacteria; phylum Desulfobacterota; class Desulfovibrionia; order Desulfovibrionales; family Desulfovibrionaceae; genus CAYJAD01. The sequence continues at coordinate 3,123 of CAYJCI010000213.1, read as the reverse complement.
AGGCCAGCTTGTTACGCCGCAGGGCTGGCAGGTAATGGGGACTGATGGCCCCATTGTTATTCCTGAAGGCACTAGGGATATAAACATTTCTGGTGATGGGCAGGTGTATGCAGATGGCGAGCTTGTAAACAATATTGCCTTTGTAACTGTAGACAACTTGAAAAATTTAGAAAAGCAGGGGCAAAATTTATATCGCCCAAGGCCTGATGTGCCTGTAGCTGAAGTTGACCCACTGCCTGGTGGTGCACGAATATCACAAGGTTTTGTGGAGGCTGCCAATGTGGAAGTCGTGAGTGAAATGGTAAATATGATTGAGGTTAATAGACAATTTGAAGCTTATCAAAAAGTCATTCAAACTTCAGATAGTGTAGATAGAGACGCCATACAAAAAGTTGGCAAAATTAGATAATTAGTTATTAAAGTAAGGAGATAAAGTTATGATGCGTTCGCTTTGGACTGGAGCAACTGGCATGGTTGCCCAACAATTAAATATCGATGTTATTTCTAATAACCTTGCCAACGTAAATACTACTGGTTTTAAGAAAAGCCGTGCTGAGTTTGAGGATCTTATGTATCAAACCATGAAGATTGCAGGCTCCATAACCGAGGGTGATAACACTTTGCCAGTGGGTATTCAGGTTGGTATGGGTACAAGGCCAACGGCTGTGCATAAATTCTTCTCGCAAGGGGATTTTCAAAATACTGGCAATGCCCTAGATGTTGCTATTGAGGGTGATGGGTTTTTCCAGGTGGAGGTAAATGGCGAGCTTATGTACACCAGAGCTGGCTCATTTAAGCTAAATCAGGATGGTACAATTGTAACTGCCAATGGCTATATTTTACAGCCTGAATTTGCAGTACCTGCAGAAACAAAAAACATAGCTATCTCCCCTCAAGGGCATATATCTGCTCTTGATGCCAATGGTACTGAAATAGCTGGGGCTGATATTCCTCTATATACATTTGTTAACCCAGCAGGCCTTGATGCGCGCGGGCGTAACCTTTATACGCCAACGGATGCATCTGGTGAGGAGCTTGAAGGCGAACCAGGCGTTGATAACGTAGGCACCATGGCCCAAGGCTTTTTGGAAATGTCCAACGTAGAGGTTGTTGATGAAATGGTTAATATGATCGTTGGCCAGCGTGCTTATGAGGTAAACTCAAAGTCCATCCAGACATCTGACTCCATGCTTGGCATAGCCGTGCAATTAAAGAGGTCTTAATATGTTTTACTCTTACCGTACTCTTTACTTTGTTATCTGCTTGGTGACCCTATGCGGACTTACCTTGGTATTTAGTGCGGTAAGTGCAATGGGTGCTGGGCTTCCTTTAAGCCCTGAGCAAAAAATGGTGCAAAGCCCGCAAGTTCGCAATAATATGATGAGCAAGGAATTTGTACCTAGAGTCTTAGAAGTGCAAGATGCTTCTGATTGGCGAATACGCATAAAAAGTGCTGCCGTTGCTAGCGGTGATATGGTGCTACTTGGTGAGATTGCAGAGCCCTTAGGCCCAGTGCCGTCTGGACTTTGGCAACAGCTTAGCACCAAGGCCCTTTGGCCTGCACCGCCAGACGCTGGTAAACCCTTGCAGATAAATAGAACACGTTTATCTCAAGCTTTGCACGAAACCTTGAAAGATCTTGCCCCAAGATGCATATTGCCTGCGTCATTGGCAATTCAGCGTGGTGGCTTGGTTTTGCAAGAAGATGATTTACGCAACTATATAGTCAGATACTTGACACCACAATTGCAAGCCATGCCCGGTACAGCAGATTTATCTGAGTTTCGTTTACCTCCGTATATTTTTTTAGCTCATGGGCAACAGCAAGTGAGTTTAGATGTTGGCAAGATTGCACCTGGTAGGGTTAGTTTTAGATTTATTATTCAAGAAGCAGATGGAACAATATTACGCCGTGCGGCTGGCACTGCCTTTCTTAACCTTTGGGTTGAAGTGCCCTCCGCAGCACGCCCCTTAAATAAGGGTGATGCACTAAATATTCAAGATATTACATTTATACGTGTGAATGCTTCACATTTACGTGGGATGCCTTGGGATGGTCGTGGTGGGCCTTGGCAGCTTGTGCGTGGAGTTAGCACTGGTCAGCCAATTTTTCAAACTGATTTGCTTGGCCTTTCTATGGTTCGCAAAGGCTCCATCGTGCGCCTTGTGTATGAAAGGGGTAATGTGGTCATGACAGTGCAGGCAGAAAGTTTATCAGATGGTGAGCCCGGTGCAACAATTCCGGTGCGGAATTTGCAAAGTAAAAAGCAAGTATATGCAACCATACGTGACAGTAAAACCGTAGTGGCACAGTAGCCGCAATTATATAAGAAAGTGAGGGAATGTTATGAGGAAATTTACAATTTTAATGTTAGGTACCATGCTCTTATGCCTTGGTTGTCAAAGCACAAAGCAAGCCCCAGAAGTGGTGGCACCTGCTGCCCCACAGCCAGTATTTAATGAAGGCACGCAAGTGAATAATCCTGGCTCACTCTTTGCTGAAAGTGACGTTGACCCACTATTTTCTGACAATCGCGCAAGGCGTGTAGGTGACATTGTAGTGGTAAATATTGTGGAAAATAGCTCCGCCACCAACACAGCCGACACCACAGCCGATAAAGAAAGCAATAATGAGTACACAGTGGCTGCAGCCTTTGGTAGGAGCACTGTGGGCATGTTCCCGTATTTACCAGGTGTAAATGCCATGCAGGGTAATGTGGGCTCAAATCCCATTTTAAGTACCAATTCGTATAGTGATTTCGAAGGTACAGGCTCAACCTCTCGTAAAAATAATGTGACTGCATCTCTTGCCGCAAGGGTAATTAGGGTTTTGCCTGGTGGCATCTTGCAGCTTGAGGGCGTGCGCCAAACTAGGGTTAACGAAGAAACTCAATATATGGTCATAACTGGCACCATTAGAGCTCGCGACGTATCAGCCAGCAATACTATTATGTCTACCCAAATGGCAGATGCCAATATTCAATACTATGGCAAGGGTGTGCTTGCTGATAAGCAAAAGCCTGGTTGGTTTACAAGATTTATGGATAATTTATGGCCATTCTAGAATTTTGAAAATTCTAGCCCTTAATTTCTTATAAATGTTAAAAGCCCTGCATACATTGT
>CAYJCI010000212.1:2056-3972 GCA_964368595.1 uncultured Desulfovibrionaceae bacterium | reverse complement strand
ACGTCTGCCGTTTCTACAGCTGCCTCTGAACCAAGGCCACCCATGGCAATGCCAATACCTGCTGTTGCAAGAACTGGGGCATCGTTAATACCATCGCCCATAAATAGTGTTTCCTTTGCAGGGGCAAGACTTTCAAGTATATTTGCCTTATCTTGCGGTAGAAGGCGGCTTTTGACCACATCAAGGGGCAAATGCTTGGCTATATTTTGTGCACCAAGTTCATGATCCCCTGTGAGCATAACCAATGTATTAACGCCCTCTTTGCGTAAATTTTCTAAGGCTTGCGCGGCTTCTTGGCGCAGAGAATCTGCCCCCACAAGGCAACCCAAATAAATATTATCCTTAGCAACTAGGGCAAGGCTTCCGCCTTCTTTAGCTAGATTTTCAAAAATTGAATCTTGCGGAATACCCATAATTTTCGGCATAGATTGCAAAAAGCTATGCGTACCCACCACAATGGTTGTTGCGTCAGCTTTTGCAATTACGCCTTTGCCGGGGAATTCTTGCACATTTAATTGATCAACATCACGCATCTTCCCATGCCTAAGCAAGCAATCTTTCACAATGGCCTTGGCTAGGGGATGGTTAGAGCGACTTTCGGCAAGGCCTGCCCATGAAACTAGTTCATCTTCACTAATATTTTCTCCAGTATGCTTTTGAGTAACGCTAAAAGTACCATGTGTGAGCGTGCCAGTTTTATCAAAAGCTGCTAATTTAATATGCTGCAATGCATCAAGAACATAGCCACCTTTGACCAAAATACCTCGTCTTGAAGCCGCACCAATTCCGCCAAAATAACCCAGCGGAATAGAAATTATTAAAGCACAAGGGCAAGAAACTACCAATAATACTAAAGCCCTATAAATCCATGTGGAAAATTCACCAGCACCAAAAAGTGGTGGTAATATGGCAACTAAGATTGCGGCAATAACCACGCTCGGTGTATAATATCTGGCAAAGCGGGTGATAAATCGCTCCGTTGGGGCTTTGCGCGCATTAGCGTTTTCAACCATTTCTAAGATCCGTGCAACGGACGTATTTTGAAAAACTTCCGTAACTTTAACCACCAAGGCACTATCTTTATTAATGCATCCAGCAAATACGTGTACACCACTTTCGGCAGTAATTGGCATTGATTCACCAGTTAATGGCGCTGTATCAATTTCTGAAACACCATCCACAACTACAGCATCTAAGGGTATCTTTTCGCCAGGGCGCACCAATACATACGCACCAAGCTCAACATCTTCTGGCTCCATATCCTTAACATTATGGCCCTTACTGTCGCAAACATGTGCTATGGATGGCTTAGCAGCAAGTAAAGCTTTTATGGAGCGGCGAGATTTGCCAGCGGCCTTTTCCTGCACAAATTCACCAATACAATAAAATAGCATTACGCCAACTGCTTCTTCTAAATGTCCAATAATAATCGCGGCAATAGTTGCCCCGCTCATTAATGTAAATTCATTAAAAAAGTCTTTCTTCTGTAGGGATTTCCAACCCTCACTTAGAACATTATGCCCGCACAAAACATAGGGCAAAGCAAAGCAAAATAAGATTATGATACGATTTAGGGTGTCATATTGTTCAACAGCAGGCCAAAAATTTTCTGCAAGCAAACCTGTAACCATTAAAATTGTACAAATAATCATAGTTTTAATGGTTGGGCTATGTTCTTCCTCAACATCATCTAAAACTTCTTGGCTTGCCTTGGCTTGCGGTTTAACGCCTAGCTTTAGCTCCTCAAAGGGCTCTAAATAAGTTCCTCGTTCAATACTTTCCACTATATCATTCATAACTTCCAGTGATTGTACATTTTCACTTTCAAGGCGTAACTTATTAGTATCCATATTAATACTTGCGCCCAGCACGCCATCTAAATCCAGCAATGCCCCCTCAATACGCGCAGCACAAGC
>CAYJCI010000212.1:0-1956 GCA_964368595.1 uncultured Desulfovibrionaceae bacterium | reverse complement strand
CGCCCAGCACGCCATCTAAATCCAGCAATGCCCCCTCAATACGCGCAGCACAAGCGCTACAGTGCAATTTGTGAACTTTGTAAAAAAATATCATGTGTCTTCCTTATTTTTTGCTTTTTAATTCTTTTTTGTCAGTTATCTGCAAAGATGGCTCAATTTCTTTTAAATGTAGGAACATTTTTGCACCTTTTTCCAATTGCAAAATTGTTTGCAGCCGGTCTTCATCCTCTTTAACACGCAAGCTTAGCTTTGTGCTTTCTTGAACCCATTGCAAAGCCTTAGCAATAGAATCATTGGCAGGATTTGCAGGTAATTTATAATATGCAAAACGACTACTTTTTACACATTCAATAAGCTGTACTTGGCGTAAAATAGATAAATGCTTTGAGGTGGTTGAGGCCGCTAAGCTTAATAATGCTGTTAGCTGGCATACACAAAGTGGGTAATTCCTTAGTGCCATAAGGATTCTCACTCTATTTTCATCACCCAAAGCTTTGGCTAAATTGCAAAAATAAAACATATCATCTCCTACGTTTCGACAGATAACGAAATATCAATTTATATAATTTTTGTCAACGTAAATTACATTAAACAAGCTTTGATCGCCTAACTAAAGTTAAAACTGGAATTAATTTTAATGTAATATATATTATAAAATTTGCCCTGTGCAACGCTCCTTAAACATATCCGCCTAATTTATTGATGAAAAATTAATCAAAAAAATAATTTAAAATGCTTGATTTTGATTTTGACTTTGATTATCATTATCTTGTCGTTACGATGCTTACTAAACATTAAGGAGTTAAGAATGAAAGAGGTTTTAATTGTTTACGGTTCCACAACTGGCAACACTGAGTATGTAGCTTCTCATATTGAAAAAAAATTGGCCGCAGAAGGATTTTCTGTAACCAATGAAAGTGCTGATAGCGTCTCTGCAGGAGGTTTGTGCGATAAGTATGACCTTATCCTTTTTGGCTGCTCCACTTGGGGCGATGAAGAGATTGAACTACAAGATGACTTTATCCCATTATTTGATGAGTTTGACAGCATTAACGCTTCTGGCAAGAAAACTGCTGTTTTTGGTTGTGGCGATAGCAGCTATACATACTTTTGCGGTGCAGTTGATGCCATTGAGCAAAAGCTTACTGGCATGGGTGCAGACGTAATTGACACCTTAAAAATTGATGGTGAACCACAGTCTGAAAAGGACGCCATTGATGAGTTTGTTGCAAGCGTTATTAACGGCGCAAAATAACAATATAATTTTTAAAACCGTGCATACTATAAATAAATCGCTTATATAATAAATACTTAGACAAATTATCCTTCTCAAAAATCACCTCAACCATGGGTAGGATTAACCTGTAGCATGCGCGGTTTTAAAAAATTTTTTATCTCAACTGACTTATAAAATAAAGTTTTACTAAACCTCAAAGGAGGTCTACATGCAAAAATCATTTAACATGGATATGCGAAAAAGCGTTACAGGTATGCATATTGCCCTTTCAGGTTGCTTTACCTCGCATAATTTGGAAGATTTTTCTGCCCTTATAGGCGAAGCACATGCTGATAATTCACGAATTTTTTTAGATGTGCGTGAACTTTCCCCCATGAAGGACGCACACCAAAAGGCATTTAAGAAATGCTATGCCCACATACCCTCAAAAAATGTTTACTTTAAAGGCAAGCTTGGTACAGAGCTTGGGCATCAGGGCAATAGGGTTCTATTTATGAAAGATCACGCTTGTAAATGCGATGGAGCTTGTAAATCTTGCGCTTGTCAAAATAGAGCAAAAAATCGAGACGAAAAATTTGATTTTATGAAAAAGAAGTTAGCTGCTAATTAACAAAGCTTTTGCTACACCCTCCAAGTTAGCACAATAAAACAGATTAATACTTTTGTATTAATCTGTCAGACTGATGACAAACCCCCTATGGGTGTTTGTGCCGCCTAAA
>CAYJCI010000211.1:0-3979 GCA_964368595.1 uncultured Desulfovibrionaceae bacterium | reverse complement strand
CCCGCAGCCAAGCAACATTTGGTACAGCGTGCCTAGCTTACAAGTATATTCGGCTTAAAGAAAAAAAACTTTAGAAAATGTCTTACAAATATGATGTCGCTTGGTCCTTCATCCGTTTAGTCGATGGGTACATGCAAATGGAAATAAATTCCATTTGCCCATCTCCTTCACTCTAAGGCCCACTACCGTGGGCGACCGCCGTCGGCTTTAAAGGTAAACTCATCCGTTCATAGCACTAGATATTATACTTACGACACAAGTTCTACCTATCTACCGCCTTTGCTAAAAGCAAGCCCCAGCAACAAAGAGCAAATGTATTTTTAACTAAAAGCCAAGCGGCGAATGCGCACTTGCCTAAGTTCTTTCCTTGTCATAAGTATAAGTTTTTCTTGCCTTAATTTGTGAATATCTTGAGCATGAAATATTCCTGCTGCTGGGTCTTCTGAAGCTAAAAGCGTTCTCAAAGCAGCATTATTTTCGTCAAGCATCTCATCCAGCAAGGTTATCTCCGCTTCCAGCTCCGTCTTGGTCTGCGGCAATAATTCGTCGTCTGACAGGTTTTTCATCTACTAGCTCCAACGTTGGTTTTTTAATGTGTGGGAATGGAAGAGCATTATATAAATTCCAAAATTGAGGGTAAAGGCTTGTCATAATACCAGGATTTGTCAACTTCATTTGTGATTTTATAAAAGCACATAGCGAATATGCCATGGCCCAATAAGGTGATGATGCAGTCCATGCAACACCACTTTCTTCAAAATGTGGCATGCGTACGATTTGCCCATCGTGATTAGTTTCAAAACCAAAATTATTCATAAATGAATTTATATCATCAACAAGTGAATTATCCGATAAATCAGGCATATAAGCAGGCCTACCACATAAAGCAGGGGCTATAGCAAGGGCAATGGCAAGAGGAATAAAACGCTCATCAAAGCATGTGGCATTTAGCTTCTCTTGATTTAGCTTTTCTGTAACCTCAAGGCTTGATGTGATAATTTGCCCCTCTGTTTTAGCAACCTCAACTCCACAGCTTTTTAATGTGGTTATAATACTGTCACCAATCTCACACTTAGGCCACAAGCCCTCAAGTTGAACCTTACCACTGGTAAAAGCTGGCATAGCAAGAAGATAAGCCGCAAAGGACATTTCCATACCTAAGATTGGCTCTTTGGGAGTAGTTATTTTACTTGGGCTAATATGCACAATATGCCCATCATTTTTAACCATAGCACAACTAGGCACAAGCACGCTAAGCGCTTCTTCAATAATTTGTTCAGCTTGTGCATGTTTGCTTAGGTCAAAGCTAACTTCCTTCTCCCAAAATGGAGCGGCAAGCATAAAGCCAAGAACAGCGTCAGCATCAATATTAGCTGGAATTTGAATAGCATCAGGTAAAATCCCTGAACATTCAATACGTAAAGGAAAGCCCATGGTTCCAGGGATGGCATTAGAAAGCCTTGCGCCAAGCTGTGGTAAAAAGCTACGCAAAGTACTAAGATCTAAAAATTTAAGTGTAGAATCACCAGTAAACTTTGCTCTTGAAAGGCTGCCCACATAGTGACCAAGCAGTAAATAAAAGTTCAAGATATCATCGCCAACAAAAATAACTTTATCTGGCAAGGATAAGCCGCCACCTTCACGAGCACGAAGGCTACCATCCTCATCCCAAGCAAGTGAGGTGGCACATTGATTAAACATTTTAACGCATTCAACCTCAGGATCACTCAAAAGGCTTGGCCTAATATGTAGTGCGGAGCCAGAAGCACCAGCAAGGCTTAAATACAATCTGCTACGGCGGCTGACCATAGGCGCATGCATTTGAACATCAATGGCTTCTTTAGTGGGGGAAAGATTGAAGGAAACACGCTTTTCATCGCCAAATTGTGGCTTAGCTGAAAATTCAATTTCTTGAAATAATGCAAATATTTGCTGGATAACACGAGGGTCACGAGTCATTTGCGTAGCATTTTTTTCCCATGAAGTACGAAGTGTTTTTTCTTCCTTAGGATCTAGGTGCCCTTGCTTAGCCTTCATTTTATCAAGAATATTTGAACGCCTAGCAAGCATTTTCAAAATATCTTGATCCATATTCATAATGGTTTCACGCAAAGGTGGGCGCTTAACCGCTGGGCGATCTGAACGCTCAAAACGACGCTCGCCACCACGTTCAGAATTGCGATCGAAGCCACGCTCAGAATTGCGATCGAAGCCGCGCTCTGAGTTACGTTCAAAGCCACGTCCAGAGTTACGCTCAAAGCCACTATCGGCGCGCTCAAAATTCCTATCGTGATTGCTATCTAATTTTTGTTCACTACTATTTACATTGGAAAAATCTTGAACTTTTTCTTGGGGGGTGTTTTCGTTATTATCCATACTCTCTTCGCTTTTTTAAAAACAAAATACAAAATTAATTTGCATCAATATTTACTGCCTGCCACGCTTCTAGCGTGAAAATGCCAAGCACGCAAGAAATAAAGTGGGCATAAAAACATTTTTCTCAACTACAGCTTGTGCCGAATATTTAATGTATACACAAAATACAACAAAACAACGCACATAAAAACATCATTAACAATCTATATTAATAGAATAAATTACATTTAATTAGCACTAAAATTTTACTACTTTGTTTAATTTAATCCCCTTTCATATAATTAAATATAAATTTTAAGCTAAAAGCACTGATACAGCTATCTTTTAGACTTTTTAATATAAAATTTGCAAAAATTTTACACAGACACTAGACGCAAGAATTTTTTTTTGCTATTGTTCAGTTGCTGAATTGACAATTTTTGATTTGTTTAAAAATGAGCTTGTGAAAAAAATTACATTTAGTTCTTGACGAGCAATAGTGGTTTTGATATTTTTAAGCCGCATTAGTGAAAAAAGTATCAAGCGTTAATTGGTGGGTACAATAAAAGGCTGGATTTTCCTGCCTTTTCAGGCTCCGCCAGTGGGGTGTTGCCACTAGGTTGGAATTTCCATTAACATTATAAAAAAGCTGGAGGATACATATGCCGACTTATGTCGATCCGTCCAAGTGTGACGGCTGTAAAGGTGGCGAGAAGACTGCCTGTATGTATATTTGCCCAAATGACCTCATGATCCTTGATTCAGAGGAAATGAAGGCCTACAATCAAGAACCTGATGCTTGCTGGGAATGCTATTCTTGCGTAAAAATTTGTCCGCAAGGTGCTATCACCGCACGTCCATACGCTGACTTTGCTCCCATGGGTGGTACTTGTATCCCTATGCGTTCTGCAGACTCCATCATGTGGACTGTTAAATTCCGTAACGGCAACGTAAAACGCTTCAAGTTCCCCATTCGTACAACCCCTGAAGGCTCAATTAAGCCTTTTGAAGGGCATCCAGAGCCAACAGATTTGGAAAACGAATTATTGTTTACCGAAACTGCACTAGGCGCTCCTAAGGAAGTCTTGGGTAAGAAGTTTGAAATTGGCGAAGCTGATAAAACCGCCACGGAAATGGAACACGGCCGCTAGGCTGCTGTCATCTAACAGTACGAATTAAGGAGAATTTGTTATGCCTATGATTCCTATTAAGGAAAGTGTAAAAGGTGTTGCTATATCCGAACCTGTCATCAAAGAGCACGAAGTTGATCTATTGATGGTAGGTGGTGGTATGGGTTGTTGCGGTACTGCTTTTGAAGCAGTTCGCTGGGCTGATAAATATGCCCCAGACCTAAGAATTTTATTGGTTGACAAGGCTACTCTTGAGCGTTCAGGCGCTGTTGCACAAGGTCTTTCCGCCATTAACACCTATCTTGGTAAAAACGACGCTGACGACTATGTTCGCATGGTACGTACAGACCTTATGGGCCTAGTTCGTGAAGACTTAATTTACGACCTTGGCCGTCACGTTGACGACTCCGTTCACCTATTTGAAGATTGGGGTCTACCTTGCTGGATTAAAGACGAGCATGGTCACAACCTTGATGGTGCTGCCGCTAAAGCTG
>CAYJCI010000210.1:160-3998 GCA_964368595.1 uncultured Desulfovibrionaceae bacterium | reverse complement strand
TATCCCTTTCGGTGACTGCGAACAGGTTCGCAGACGCGCCCCCCGCCTACAGCCGGGCACCAACCCAACCGCTATGCACGGATAAACGCAAAAACGGGAGGGGTAGAACCCGTCGCATACAACATAACCGCAACACCGATTTAACCGTATTCACAACCCTCGCCGTTGCCCTCGTTTTTCCCTTACATCGAAAAATCCAATCGTTTTTTGGTTGGATTTTTATTTTTTTATTTACAATCTATGTATTATTTGGTATAATATAAAAGCATATTTATAACATATCGTGTATACGATCGATAATATTGTGGAATAAAGGGGAGAATTATGGTAGGGATGTTGAAGAGATTTGGTCTGATGGCGGCGGTGTCGACGCTGTTTTTTGTGTTGCTCGGGACGGGGGTTTTTGCGACTGACAACCCGACACTTGATATTGCTGACGGTCCAATATATCTGCGAACAGATAATTTAAAAACACAGTATTCTCGAGATAATGCGAGTTGGATAGACTACACCGGCACCATAACAATAACAGGGGATCCCATCAACTCCACCAAAAACACCATAACCGTCGAAAGCGGCACGCACAACATCACCCTAAATAATGTAAACATTGATGTGTCTACCCTCAATGATTGCGCCTTTGAAATAAAACCCGATGCCACCGCAAACATCACCTTGGTCGGCACCAACACCCTGAAAAGCAGTTCCTATAGCGCCGGATTGCAGGTACCAGAAAACGCTGTCTTAACAATAACAGCAGAATCCCTCGACGATTCCCTCACCGCCACCGGCGGTAGCAGTGGCGCCGGCATCGGCGGCCATTATTATAACCTCAATGCCGGCACCATCAACATTAAGGGCGGCACAGTGAATGCCAACGGCGGCAGCAGCGGTGCCCCCCGCCGCGGCGGGGGCCGCCCCACCGGGGGCGGCCACGGCGGCCCCACCACCAACACCGGCGGCTTCAATGGTGGCAGTGGCATCGGCGGCAGTGCAAGCGGCAACGGCGGCACCACCACCATCTCGGGCGGCACCGTGAACGCCACCGGTAAAGACGGCGGCGCAGGCATTGGCGGCGGCTCCAGCGGCAACGGCGGCACCATCAACATCAATGGCGGCACCGTGACGGCAACCGGCAGCACCTCCACCGACATCGGCGGTGCCGGCATCGGCGGTGGCACCTACGGCGACGGCGGCAACATCACCATCACCGCCGGCACCGTGAACGCAACCGGCGGCGACGGAACAGCCGGTGCCGGCATCGGCGGCGGCGGCAACGACGGTGACAGCGGAACCGCTTCCTCCGGCGGCACAATAGTCATTTCGGGCGGCACCGTGACGGCAACCGGCGGCGACGGCTCAGACGCAGCCAAGAACGGCGACGGCATCGGTAAAGGTGGTGGCATTAACACCACCGCCGGCACTTTCAAAACCCAAGCCGACAGTTCCCCCCCCGGCAACGCAGTCATCATCGCCTCGTCTATTTCCGATACAACCAGTATAAACGACTGGAACGGGCTGATTTTTGGCGGCGATAGTAGTAACCCAAACACAGGTTTTATATATGACTCCGCTTCTGATCCTGACTCTTTCACCCTCTCGTCAAACCTCACCATCCCATCAGGCAAAACTCTAAATGTGAAAACAGGTCAAACCCTCACCGTGCCAAAGGATATAACCTTAACAGGCAACATACAAAACGACGGCATCATCGTCCAGCAAAAAGACCCCGTTGCAGACCTCTCTACCACCTCTGTGTATTTGAAGGTTGATGGCAATGATAAACAAATTTCTTATGATAATTCCACTTGGCTAACCTACACCGGCACCGTGACCCTCAACGGCAACACAGACACAAACAATGTTCAGGTGCAAAGCGGCGTCCATGATATTGTCTTAAAAGGTGTGAACATAAATATCCCCGGAAAAGATAATAAACACTCCTTTCACATTCAATCAAATGCCACGGCGAACATCACCTTGGAGGGCGAAAACTTCCTGGAAAACGGTGAAGATGATGCCGCTCTACAGGTGTCGGACGGTGCTACACTTATTATCATGGCAAACTCTACCGGCAGACTAACCGCCACCGGCGGAGATTATGCCGCCGGCATCGGCGGCAAAATTAGTGAAAAAAGTGGCAACATAACCATCAAGGGCGGCATAGTTATCGCCATCGGCGGCTTTAACGGCGCCGGCATCGGCGGCGGCAATAGCGGCGCAGGCGGCACTGTCGAAATCACCGGCGGCAATGTGACCGCCACAGGCAGGGATGGCGGCGCAGGCATCGGCGGTGGCGACGGTGGCGCCGGTGGTACTGTCAAAATCACGGGCGGCACGGTGACCGCCACCGGGGGCAGTTCCCATGGTTACTACTCCGGCGGTTCAGGCATCGGCGGCGGTTATGCTGGCACAGGCGGCACTGTCGAAATCACCGGCGGCACGGTGACCGCCACAGGTGGCATTAATGCAAAAGCCTTTTCGACAAAGCCCACCATCTCACTCCCCACCACTCCGTCGGCTTCAATTTACAGCGTGTCTGTTGTTGCAGGTGCAGATGCAAGCGGTGCAAATAATAAAAACCTCAGCGAGAGTTATGATACAGAAAAATACGCTAAAATCGAAATATTGCCATCCACGCCCCAAATCGATATAACCCTGGCCCCTGTTTTAACCTACAACGGCAAACTGCAAACGCAAAGCGTTGCGGCAAAACTGGGCGGCGCAACCCTCACACCGAGCACACACTATACCCTAAGCGACAATACCGCCACAAACATAGGCGATTATACCCTCAAAATAAACATACATAGTTTGGGCACAAACGGTGTGTATGACAGTGTTAATGGCGTCAACTACCTCCTCGGCAGTGCTGTCAACGGCACCGCCACCTACACCATCGGCAAGATCCCCCTCACCCTTGCGTCTGCCACCTTGGGCGCACCGCTTGTGGCAAACGGCACCGAGCAAACCCAAAGCGTAACCTCACTGACTTTAAACGGCATCAAACTCGTTGAGGGCACGGATTATACCGTGAGCGGCAACACCGCCACAAATGCAGGCAGCTACGCCATCACCTTTACCGGCATAGGCAACTATACCGGCACTCTTATCGTGCCGTACACCGTGACGGGGAATTCGACCGGCTCAACAGCCACCGGTGGGACTTCATCGAGTGAATCAACAGCCACCGAGGAACCCTCATCATTTGCACCAACAGGCACTTTGGATATCGCAAACTCCGTCGTGCCACACGGGCACACCTTGCACCTCGTGGAGCGCAGTGAGGGGGATAAACAACGAGATTTGGCAAAATTGGACGCGTATAAACAGCAAAACGGCATCACGGGGACGGTGAGCTTTTTGATGGATATCACCATGACCGACGGTAACGGCAACAAGGCACAGCCCCAAAACAACAACACGCGCCTGCGCATAAATGTGCCGGGGCTAACCGCAGGGAGCAGTGTGACGGTTTTGCACATTAAAGACGACGGCACGGTGGAGGAAATTCGCCCTATCGCAGTGTATGACGGCTATGTGGAGTTCTACCCCCAAAGTTTCTCGGCATACAGCGTGATTGTGCACGGTCTAAACACCACAATGATAAGTCCGCTGACAGGCGTATACAACTCCTAAAGCAGACAGATAGTTAAACGGCAAAGGGTTCGACTTTCCTTTCCGCCAAAAAAAAACACACCATATCCCTCACATTCGTTCGGGACATGCTGTGTTTTTTGGCGGAGAGAGAGGGATTCAGGAACCTGAGGGTTCGACTTTCCTTTTCCGCCAAAAAAAAACACACCATATCCCTCACATTCGTTCGGGACATGCTGTG
>CAYJCI010000209.1:1415-3998 GCA_964368595.1 uncultured Desulfovibrionaceae bacterium | reverse complement strand
CTAAATTTGAGCTTTGCTCAAATTGTGTTAGCCGCCGCTTGAAAAACCATTTTTTGCGTCATAAAATCGCCAAAAAAGTATGCTACACACCCTTTTTTCTGGCAATTTTATTAGAATATTTTGATTAAAATATTATTATTTTAGCAGTTTCAACTGTTTTTCAGCGTCGACTAAATATTAACTTTTTAATGCTATTTGAATATACACTTAAAACATTATAAATTTACTTACCTAGCAAGAATTTACCTAAGCGCATTAATATAAGATTATTTTAATAAGAGCTTTGCCTTTTTTTATTAGCAAAAAAAAGGCCCGATGATAAAAACCATCGGGCCAAGTTCATACAATTTATTAATTAAAATGGCCAAATTAGCGGGATTAACACTACGCAGAGAATAAAGCTACCAACTTGTAAAGGCCAACCAGCTTTCACATAATCCATAAAAGTATAGTTACCTGGGCCAAATACCAAGGTGTTTGGCGGGGTAGCAATAGGAGTTAGGAAGCAAGCAGAAGCTGAAATAGCAATACCCATGGCTACAGGCAGCGGTGATACGCCACTTTGTACCGCAATGGGAATAGCCAATGGAGCCATAAGGGCTGCTGTGGCTGTATTTGACATGAAGTTAGTAATAATCATGGTCAAACCACAAGTAACAGCTAAGATGGCATATGGGTCAGAAACCAAGCTTACAACATTAGTTGCAATTAATGAAGCAGCACCAGTTTTTTGCATGGCTGTACTCATGGCAATCATACCAGCAAATAGGAAGATTGTTGTCCAGTCAATGGAGTTAAATGCTTCCTTCATAGTGATACAACCAGTTATAATCATGAGCATAGCGCCAAGCATAGCTGCAGAGGTTAGTGGCAACATTTTACTTGCCATAGCCACAACTACAAATGCAAAAATACCAACAGCTATAGGCATTTTATTAAGACGCATTTCGCGTACATTGCGCATCTTGGCATCACTTGTATCAACCACAGGTTCTCTGTCTGGTATAAGCTTTCCACCAAAGGTTGCATAGAATAAAATACCAAAGAGGAATAATGGCAAGCCAATCAAGGCAAATTCAAAGAAGCCAAAAGGTTCAAGGCCAACTTCGCCGCCCATTTTTTCTAATGTGGCGTTAATTAGTAAGTTTGGAGGGGTACCTACTAGAGTACAAGTACCACCAAGAGATGAGGCAAAGGCTATGGGCATAAGTATTTTACCTGGGTTAATTTTTGCAGCTGCGCACATGGCAATAACCATGGGCATGGCAACGGCAGTAGTACCAGTATTACTTAAAAACCATGATAAAAAGCCCACTGTGCAAACTGAGTAAAGTAAAAGCTTTTTCTCACTACCCTTTGCCAATTGGATAGTCCATTCACCAACTTTATTTGCAAAGCCTGTGGCAAAAGTACCTTCACCCAAGATAAACATGGCCATAAATAGCACAACACTTGAGTTACCAAAGTTAATAAAAGCATCCTTAGCACTTAAAATACCAAAAATACTTAGCGCACAGGGCACAAGCATGGCTGTAACTGGCAGAGGAACGGCTTCAGTAAAAAATAAAACTGCCGCAACAGCAAGAATGCCGAGAGTTAAATAAGCAGGGAAATTATCTTTAGGAGCGTCAGCTTTGGCAGCAGCTGCCCAAGCATCACTAATAAATTCAGGGAACATCGCTCCAAGAGCTATAAGAACACCCACAATACCAAAAAGAACTGTTTTCTTCGATATGCGCATATAACCTCCTAAGCAAAAGCATGATAGCCACTAGAGATTTAGTAAGAGAAGTATAACTGTAGCTTTGCAATCACCTATATCAACGGTTTTAGGGTTTGTAATTTAATAAAAGCCCCTTGCACTACGGAACAAGGGGCTTTCAATCTTATAGATAACTCTTATAAAGTGCGTCTGCGCGCTTGGCACAAGCACTTACACGTTCTACTAAGCTTTTGCGATAAGCATCCATATCAGTAATAGGACGCTTGGCAATGCCTGAATCCATAGCAGCTTGAGCAACAGCAGGTGTTTCCCACTCAATGATGCGTGGGTCAAGTGGCTTTGGAATAATGTAATCAATACCATATGATAGTGGTTGACCACCATAAGCATCAATAACAGATTGTGGCACTGGCTCTTTAGCAAGAGCGGCAAGAGCCTTAGCAGCAGCAAGCTTCATTTCTTCATTAATTTGAGATGCACCAACGTCTAATGCACCACGGAAAAGGAAGGGGAAGCCAGATACGTTATTAACTTGATTTGGGAAGTCAGAACGACCAGTACCCATAATACAATCAGGAACTGCGTCCTTGGCATCTGGGTAGCTAATTTCTGGATCTGGGTTAGCACAAGCAAATAAAATTGGCTGCTTTGCCATGGCTTTAACCATTTCCTTGCTAACCATATCTTTAACAGAAAGGCCGAGGAATACGTCAGCACCAGTCATGGCTTCTAATAAAGTGCAATCATTAGCTTGAGCATATTGCTCTTTATATTTATTTAAATCAGTGCGGCCTTTATGAATTAAACCACGAGAGTCGAACATGTAAACGTTTTCACGCTTAATGCCCATCATAACATAA
>CAYJCI010000209.1:0-1315 GCA_964368595.1 uncultured Desulfovibrionaceae bacterium | reverse complement strand
ACCACGAGAGTCGAACATGTAAACGTTTTCACGCTTAATGCCCATCATAACATAAAGATTTGCACAAGCAATTGATGCAGCACCTGCGCCAGAGATTACAACTTTGCAATCACCCAACTGACGGTTGGTAAGCTCGCATGCGTTGATTAAGCCAGCAGCAGAGATAACAGCTGTACCATGTTGGTCATCATGGAATACAGGGATATTCATTTCTTCACGAAGGGTTTCTTCAATGAAGAAGCATTCTGGGGCTTTGATATCTTCAAGGTTAATACCGCCAAAGGTTGGCTCCATGGCTTTTACTATATCACAAAGTTTGCGTGGGTCAGTTTCATCTAAGTTAATATCAAAAACGTCAATATCAGCAAACATTTTGAATAATATGCCTTTTCCTTCCATAACTGGCTTACCAGCTTTAGGGCCAATATTGCCTAAGCCAAGAACCGCTGTACCGTTGGAAACAACGGCCACAAGGTTGGCGCGACCAGTATATAAATCCACCAAGCTCTCATCGGCATGAATTGCACGGCATGCTTCAGCAACACCTGGAGAATAAGCCAATGATAAGTCTTTTTGGTTTGCGCAAGCCTTAGTCGGTAGAACTTCAACTTTACCACGGCGTGGTAATTCGTGATAGGCTAGTGCCTCTTCCTTAGTGTACAATGACATTTATGCTTCCTCGGGTTTTAGGTTATTATTTATACCGAAGCACCCAGCATTTGGATGCTCCGGTTTCATACTATTTATTGCACTTGCAAGAACCGCCACAATCCATCAAATGGCGTAGCTTTTCAGGCACAATACCTTTAACAGACTCTAAAGTTAGCATGCGGCGCATGATGCCAAGCTGGTCTTGTAATGGAAGTTGCTTTGGGCAAACATCATGACAAGCAAGAAGGCCCATACAGCCAAACACGCCTTGATCATTACCAACAAGGTCATAGAAGTCTTTTGTGCTTCTTTCATCACGTGGGTCCACATAAAAACGTGCCATACGGTTAATGCTTGTCGCACCAACGAAGTCTTCACGCATGCGGGCTGTACCACAAGCAGCAACACAACAACCGCACTCGATGCAGCGATCAAGTTCAAAAATTTGTGTTGCTAATTCGTTACACATTGGATCTTCAATGGCATTTTCATCAAATGGTTTTTGGCTATGAATCCAAGTTTCAAGCTTTGAGCCCACGTTGCGGAACCATGTGCCAGTATCAACAGATAAATCACCAATAAGTTTAAATACTGGTAGTGGATGAAGTACAATATGATCTGGCAGGTTTGCAGTTTGGGTTGAGCAAGCAAGGCCTGGTCTACC
>CAYJCI010000208.1:0-4000 GCA_964368595.1 uncultured Desulfovibrionaceae bacterium | reverse complement strand
AGCGAACATAATGCCCATTTAACCATTGTAATTTATCAGGATCAAAAGCCGAAGCTGCGGCATTTAAATTGCTACCGTCAAATAATTTTATTAATTCATCAAGGTCGAAAATTTCTTGATCACCATGTGACCAACCAAGCCTTACCAAGTAGTTAACCAAGGCTTCAGGCAAGAGGCCATCTTGCTCATATTCAATAACAGCTCGTGCCCCGTGACGCTTGGAAAGCTTTTGCCTATCTGGGCCTAAAATCATTGGCACATGCCCAAAGCGTGGTAGGGGTAAATCAAGCGCATTATAAATTAAAATCTGGCGAGGGGTGTTTGAAACGTGGTCATCACCACGAATTACATGGCTAATACCCATGTCATAATCATCAACCACAACGGCCATATTATATGTTGGCATGCCATCAGAACGACGAACAATCATATCATCAAGCTCAGCCACATCAACGGCTATAACGCCCTTAACCATGTCATCAAATACAACCTTACCTGTTAACGGTGCTTTTAGGCGTACGCAATGGCCCTCCCCTGCTCCCACGTTTTTCTCGCGGCATTTACCATTATAACGTGGCTTTAGGCCTTTGGCTTTGGCTTCCTCACGCATGGCATCAACTTCATCAGGCGTGCAAGAGCACCAATAGGCATGGCCTTTTTCAATAAGCATATCAACGTATTTATTGTATATTTCTGTACGATTAGTTTGATAAATTGGCTCAGCATTCCAATCAAGGCCAAGCCAAGACATAGAAGCTAGGATGGAGTCAGTATATTCTTGCTTTGAGCGTTCAAGGTCCGTATCCTCAATACGCAAAATAAATTCGCCACCAAAATGACGCGCAAGCAACCAACAAAAAATAGCCGTACGAGCCCCACCAATATGCAAATGCCCTGTGGGGCTTGGTGCAAAACGTGTTATAACTTTTGACATAAATCCACCCATTTTGAATTTTGAAAATGTTTGCAATGTCTAAGCGAGCTTACTGTATAAGTCAAGGGGAATAGTGTTGCTTTACATCCCTACCAAAAAACTATAAAAGACCCAAAAAAAGACCACTGCATAATTATGCATTGGCCTAAGACTTCAAATTTGCTTTGCAAATTTGTGCCGCTTGCGAAAACAAGTTTTCGAGCAGTAATTCACGAAAATCAATCGCTTAACGGTGCAAGTTCGACCCAACGGGCACGAAGTGTTTCCGTTAGGCGAAGAATGAGTCTTACGGAAATCGTACGCAACGCAATTGCACCGGCTCTTGTTTTTCGGTCGCATTAACTAGCGTTAACGCTAAGAAATCCTCCGCACAATAAATTGTGCAATAGTCTTAAAAGGCGGAAATATGATTAAAATTATTCGTGCAAAATTACACGGTATTCACGTAACCGACAGCTCACTTAACTACCAAGGCTCCATCACCCTTGACCCTTTGCATTGCAAAAAGGCAGGCATATATCCACTTGAATTTGTAGAAATTTGGAATAAATCCAATGGTTCGCGAATTTCGACCTATGTGATCTTTGGTGAAGCTGGCTCCAATTGCTGTGTGCTAAATGGTGCTGCCGCAAGGCATTGTCAGGTGGGCGATGAAATAATAGTTGGTGCTTCAGAATTTGTTAATTCTCCAGAAGATATTTGCAAAATAAAGCCAACAGTGCTTACGTTTAATAAGGATAATTCCATTGCTTCAACACTGATTTATGACGCCTATAAAGATGAGCAAATGGACTTTCAATTTAGAATTGTACCTGTTGAATAATTAGCGTAATACGTTAAATTTTATAATTTTTGTAATTTTTCACGCAAGCTTTTAGCCTTGGCTTTGCCAATTCCTGGGATTTTCATCAAGTCAGTCTCAGTTGCTTTTCGCATTTCATCTGTATTTGCAAAGTGTTCCCATAAAAGCTTGGCTGTAGCCATGCCCACTCCTGAAATGCGCATAAGCTCACTAGATAATGCAGCACCAGTTCTAGCTTTACGATGCCGCCCAAGCGCAAAATTATGTGTACAATCACGCACATACTGCAAAAAAAGCAATTCTGCAGAGCCATCGCGCAAAGGCAAGGGGTTACTGCGTTCTGGTAGGAAAATCCTATCACTCACATTGCCAGCCCGCCTGTCAGCTCGCCCATCTTCATGCCTAGCCTTGGCAATGGCTGCAAGAGCAAAAAGCCCTTCCTGCCCGGCTTCTTTCAAAGCTCGCAAAACAGCATTTAACTGCCCCTTACCACCATCAATAAGCAGTAAATCAGGCCAAGGCGGGCCAGACTCCAATCGCCGCACGACCCAAGCCGCAAGCGTTGCATAATCATCACCATCGCCATCTGGCATGGCATAATTGCGATAAGCCGATTTTTGCGGTTTGCCATCTTCAAAAACCACCATGCCAACACGAGTTTGCATACCAGAAGTATGCGATACATCGACACATTCAATTCTCTTTGGTGGGTAAGTCAAATGTAAGGCCTGAGCTAGGCGATCTTCTATAGATTGCTCTTTGCGGCGCAAGCCCTCCTCCCTAGCATTGGCTGAGGCCATATCCACAAGGCTATTTTCTTCAGTATTACGCGGAGATGCAATGCGAACTGCACTGCCTCGAATATCACTAAGACTTTGGGCAAGCGTTGTAAGCATGTGCCCATCATCTTCATTTTCTGGCAACCATGGCAAGATGATGCGCGCTGGTGGCGTAATCGCCCCATAAAATTGAGCTAAAAAGGATAACATGAGCTCAGGGCTATCGTCAAAATCAAGGCCAGACCAAAAATAGGTTCGCCCATCCATAAGCAAACCTTCACGCACAAATAATATGCCAAGAGCCATGCCTTTTTCTGCATTATGTAGGCCGATTACGTCCATGTCCCCACCACCAGGCAAGACGGCGGCCTGCCGCTCAACAGTTCGTTTAACTGCTTGCACTTGATCACGCAAAATCGCAGCACGCTCAAACTCTAATGCTTCGGATGCATTAAACATTTCTGCTTCAAGCTCAGCCAACAAACTACCTGTGCGCCCTGAAAGCACATCTACAACCTTTTGCACACTTTTGGCATAATCAGCCGGAGAAATAAAATTCATACATGGCGCTGGGCACTGCCCCATGAAATGATATAAACAAGCCCTTGTCCTATTTTTCATGGCGCGATCAGTACAACGCCGCAAGGCAAAGGCTTTATGCAATAATTTCCACGTTTCGCGAGCAGCAAGGGCCGATGTAAATGGCCCAAAATACCAAGCTTTGTCACGTTTAGCACTGCGCACTACCTCCAAACGAGGGTAATCATGCTTACGCGAAATCTTAAATAATACATACTGTTTATCATCACGCAGAACAATATTATAATGAGGTCTATGCTTTTTTATAAGGCTTGCTTCAAGTAGCAGGGCCTCCTTTTCAGTATTTGTTGAAAGAGTGTCCACTGACTCAGCATGCCGCAGCATGGCTTGTGTTTTAACTGGTAAACCATCTTCACGGAAATATGAAAGCAAGCGCTTGCGTAAAACACGCGCCTTGCCCACGTATAAAATACGCCCCTGTGCATTCTTAAATAAATACACACCAGGGGTAGTAGGAATAGTCTTTGCTTCTGGCCTTTGCATCATGCTTCAATTTTAATCCCAATCAGCCTACAACTGCAAGCAAAATCAAACAAAACAAAATTCAACACTTTAACCCCAATCGAAAACACAACCAATTAGCCCTAAACAAAACCGATTTAATAAAAAACAAAGCAAAAACAACAAAACCCAAAACTCATCTTCAAATTTATTGCATCAAAAAAATTTTCTATACCAAACAATAAAACAAGCAAATCAAATTATTCTCAAGCAAATTACGCCATCCTCTAAACAAAAAAATCATCTGTAAATATAGACTATTAAGAAATCGACTCAAAGAAATTTAATTTTTCTATTGACAAAACACCCCCTTTTAAGCCAAACTTCCTTTTCAACAACGGGGGTGTAGCTCAGTTGGGAGAGCGCTTGAATGGCATTCAAGAG
>CAYJCI010000207.1:0-4034 GCA_964368595.1 uncultured Desulfovibrionaceae bacterium | reverse complement strand
AAAACCTTATTTACTATATAGATGAACGCAAAACTTACGTCTATCTTTATTGGTTTTTAAGCCAGCTATTCTTCATCAAGCTCAGCATCGTAAAAATGGTATGCGTCCTTGGTCATTTTCGACCTATACAAAGCCTTGTCAGCACGGCGATATAATTCATCATAACTTTCGCCATCTTTCGGGAACAGAGCAATACCAATACTACAAGAAATGGACACCTTCACATTATTATCTTCAAAAGTTTGCCTAAAGTACTCTTGAACATTATCAACTTTTTGTAATAACGGCCTTAAATTAGGCATATTTTTGATGTAGACAATAAATTCATCTCCACCTATGCGTCCTACAATATCATTACTTCTAAAAATATGCGAGAGCCCATTTGCAAGATTTTTTATGACCATATCACCCATGGCATGACCAAATGAGCTGTTAACCATCTTAAAATTATCAATATCTATAATACAAAATGCCCCACGAGCGTCAGGATTAAAAATAATTTCCTTATTAATCAATTCCTCAGTGGCCACCTTATTATATAATGATGTAAAAGAGTCACGCTGCACGTCATCTTGTAATTTTTGAAGGGTGCGCGTTTCTTTATCCACGTTATCAATTTTACCAATTGCCTTGAGCTTTCCTTTATCATCTGTCCAAGCAGTTTGGCGTAATTGGCACCAGATCCAATCATCATCGGGCTTTTTAATACGCAAAAGCGCTGCCGTAACCTTACCGCCAACCTTAATGCGCATTTGCATAGATTTAAATAAATCCATGTCATCTGCATGTATAATATCGCTATCTATGGGGTAATAATTTAATTCATCTCCATCAGGCAAAGCATATTCAAATTTTTTGAAAAACTCTAAGGAAACACTTAGCTGATCAGATTCAATATCATATTCGTATAAAACATTATCTGACATCTCAAGCAGGTGCTTATACCTACCCACCATGTTGTGTTCTTGAACTTGAGATTTCTTCAAATCATTAACATCAAGGATGACGCACCAAAGCCAAGATTCACCATTACCTTCCACAAGCTTTGTACGATCCATAATATATATGCTACTGCCATCTTTACGCATAATTCGGTATTCAGCAGTTAAAACATCCCCGCCAACCTCAGGCACCATGTTTTTTACAATATCACTATCATCAGGGTGAATAAAGTCACGCCAGCAATTATTGTAAACAGTGCTAATTTCATCATTCCCTATGCCCAGAATAGTTGGTAATGATTCAGAGTAATCGACTATTGTCCAAGCATCATCATTTAAACATCGCACAATACCACAAGGGATTTCATTTATTGTTTCATGTAATTTATCAGCATATGCAGTTGCCGTGACATAGGTTTTACGCAAACTATACATGAAATAAAATGCAAAGCTTGTACAAAATACTATCCAGACACAAAGTGCGGCTATTACAAAATATAATGAAGAGTAGGCATCTTCACGCAAACCATCCACAGGTAAAAGTGCAACAGCAGTCCAGTTTTCACTACGCATAGGCACAAGGCTCACGTAGCATTCACCTTCACCCACATAAAGACTGAAAAACGCAGGCTTAGCCCTATCGTATTTTTTTATACCAAGAGTGCTTAAAGCATTTGCACCTTTTTCAATTTCTTCACCAATAGCACTAATAACAGTGCCGTTTTTATTAAGTATATAAAATTCGATATGATTTTTTAAGGAAGGGTCAATGATATCTTGCAAGGCTCTTTGAGCAATAAATTCGTAGGTACCATCAGGCATTATGGTGTAGTTTTTAGCCTTGCCTTTGGCTGCTTCAACAAACATATGGATCATTTGGGCATGGTTATTTGCCACTTCATTAAGCACAGACATAGAATACTTACGCTGACTATTATCAAGCGTTTGCATAGAAAAAATTACCACTAAAGCCAATATAATGGTAGTAACTACAAAGGCACTCCCAATAATGCCAAAGTTTTTATAAGATTTTGTTAACTGAACCACATCGTCTCCACAAAAAATTCTCACAAGAATACCGTATCAGTGTACACCTAAAGAAATAAAAAAACAATACTACAATTCAATAATATTTTAGTTCTGCTAGCGAAAAACACATAAAAAAAGCCAATTCACAAATTTTTTTACTATTCTCAAAAGCATCAATTAGGCTCGATAACCTTTGCACAAGAGCATTTTATAGAATTTATTAATATGGGAAAAATTTTTTTTGTAACTAAAGTTAAATTTTTTGTACCAAAAACCTTGCATTTTTACCAATTTTGTGTAACTTAACTAGTGGTTGAGGTGAACTTACTCATTTTTTTCAGAGTAAGTATTTGAAAAATCTGCACAAAGCAGAATATTTTTTTAAGGAAGGATTTAACATGAAAAAGATTGTTACCCTATGTCTTACTGCAGGTATGCTACTTGGCGTAGCCACTGGCGCATCTGCTATTGATTTTGCTGCTAAAGGTCAATGGATTTTTGGTTTTGGTATGGTTGATTCTCAATTCAACAAACCAGACAAAAGCGATACTTTTGCTTCTCTTCAACGTATTCGTCTACAATTAGACGCAGTAGCTTCTGAAACCCTATCCGGTACTCTTGCTGTTGAAATTGGCGATAGCACTTGGGGTAGCAACGGCGGTGGCGCAGCTCTTGGCGCAGACCAAAAAGTTATTGAAGTTCGTAGCGCATATCTTGATTGGGTAGTACCAAACACTGAACTTAGCGTACGCATGGGTATTCAACCTTTGACCCTTCCTAACGTAGCTGGTGGTTCTGCTGTACTTGACGACATGACAGCCGCTATCGTTATGTCTTACAAAATTAATGACATGGCTAGCGTTGGCTTTGCTTGGGCTCGTCCATACAATGACAACTACACTGGTGGTTACAATGACAATCCTGCTAACTACCTTGATAACGTAGACCTATTCACCTTATTTGTACCATTACAAGGCGATGGCTGGAAAGTTACTCCTTGGGTTCTTGGTGGCATGATTGGTGTTAACGCAATTCAAGGCATGGCTGACAATGCTGCTAACAAACCTAGCACTCTAGGCTCTAGCCATGGTGGCGCTGCAAGCTATGTTGCTTCTGGTCTTGTTCCAGCATTTGCAAGCGGTGTTTCTGGCAGACCTTTAAGAAACATTTTGAATGACTCTAGCTATGGTACAGCTTTCTGGGCTGGTCTACCAATGGCTTTCCAATACAATGCTTGGAACTTTGAGCTTGACGTAAACTACGGTTCTGTAACTGGCCTTGGTGAAACCACAGGTATCTCTCTTGACCGTCAAGGTTGGTTAATCAAGGGTATTGCTGAATACCAAATGGATTGGGGTACTCCTGGTCTATTTGCATGGTATGCTAGCGGCGACGACGACGATTTAAGCAATGGTTCTGAAATGATGCCTTACCTTAACCCTTGTGGTAACTTCACATCCTTCATGGGTGATGGCAATGAAATTGGTTACTCTTTATGGTCTGGTAACAACTTAGGTTACGACATGATGATGAACTACTCAGGTACTTGGGGTCTTGGCCTACAAATTACCGATCTTTCCTTCGTAGAAGACCTAACTCACACCATTCGCGTAGCTTACTGGGGCGGTACCAACAGCCCAGAAATGGCTAAACACATCGGCAACTATGCTGGCGTATACAATGGTATTGGCGCAGGTGGTTTCTACCTTACAACCACAGACAGCCTTGTAGAAGTAAACTTTGACAGCACCTATGAAATCTATGAGAACTTAGATGCTATCCTTCAAGTTGGTTACATCTTCAACGGTATTGACGGCGAAACCTGGAAAAACCTTGACGCTAAGCGTGACGGTTACAGAGTTGGCTTAATCTTCAACTACAGCTTCTAAGCCTTAGTTGTTAGAAATATTAAAGGGATGCTCGCAAGGCATCCCTTTTTTATTGTAAAATTGTGCGTAAATATAAATTTTACTAATTAGTTGATGAAAAATGCTTTTCCACGCATTTTCCAGCAAGACACGCCCACTCCAAACACCGCTTTGCGGTCGCAGGAAGTTCGACCCA
>CAYJCI010000206.1:2594-4037 GCA_964368595.1 uncultured Desulfovibrionaceae bacterium | reverse complement strand
GCTTACGAAAACAAGTTTTCGAGCAGTAATGCACAATTTTGCAGAAGGATGAAATAAAGTTATGAGGAATAATTTATGAAAAAGATTGAACTTACCATTAGGCCAAGTAAACTTGAAGATGTTAAAAAGGAGCTAGTTGCCATTGGCATACACGGCATGACTTACTTTGAAGCTCGTGGCTTTGGCCGCCAAGGCGGACATACAGAAAATTACCGCGGCAAGACTTATCAAGTGGATTTTTTGCCAAAGTTTCGAGTAGAAATAGTAGTGCATGATGAAGCTCTTGAAAAAGTTATTGAAACCATAATGCAGGCCGCAAAAACAGGTAGCGTCGGAGATGGAAAGATCTTTGTTTCTGACATTACAGATGCTTGGCGTATTCGTACTGGCGACAGGGGCGACGCTGCACTATAGGAAAAAGCCTCTTGCAAAATAACTAGTTGACAGTCGGAAGATTTTCTACAATTATGTAGAAAATCTTCCGCTGTGTAATTTTTAAGGAATTTCCATGAGTAAAGCCCAAAGTACAAAACAAATTGCCTCAAGCACCAATAATGAAATGCGTGAACTACGACTTCTTTTTGAATTAAGCGAGCTACTTGATAGCTCTGCACATATGGAAGACACACTCGATGGCGCGCTAAAACTCATGGCTAGACATATAAACATGATGCGGGGCACTATTACGCTCATCTCTCCGCAAGGTGATGAAATGCACATTGAAACAGCCTACGGCCTTGACCCCATTGAAAAAGCTCGTGGTCAATATAAGCCAGGCGAAGGAGTGACAGGCAGGGTCATTGCTACGGGAAAGCCTATGCTTGTATCACGCATTTCTGATGAGCCTTTATTTCTAAACCGCACCCAGTCCAGAAATTTACAAAATGAGCAAGTTTCTTTCCTGTGTGTTCCCATTAAGCTTGATGAACATGTGATAGGTGCATTAAGTGTGGATAGGCTTTTTACAAGCAATCAAGACCTTGAGGATGATGCTCGCCTGCTTTCCATTGTTGCCTTTATGCTAGCTCGTGCGGCTAAAGTGCGCCAGAGCTATATGACAAACCCCAACATCCATAAAGTCAGCAAAACTGCCCCACGTCCTCATGCCTTTGTGGGTAATTCTGATGTTATGGAGCAAGTTTATACTCAAATTGAGCAGGTGGCCTCATCTGGAACAACTGTGCTTATTTGCGGTGAAAGCGGAACTGGCAAGGAACTCACCGCCCAAGCTATCCACGCTGCAAGCCCAAGGGCTGCGCAGCCTTATGTATCATTAAATTGTGCAGCCTTACCAGAAAGCCTCATTGAGAGTGAGCTTTTTGGGCATGAAAAAGGAGCATTTACTGGAGCAAATGCAGTGCGTCGAGGGCGCTTTGAATTAGCTCATGGTGGGACACTTTTTTTAGATGAAATTGGCGAATTAAGCCTACTCATTCAAGCAAA
>CAYJCI010000206.1:0-2494 GCA_964368595.1 uncultured Desulfovibrionaceae bacterium | reverse complement strand
AATGGGCATCTTGGCAATGCCGCAGAACATCTTGGCCTTACTGAAAGAATTATGGCCTTACGTCTTAAAAAATATAATTTAAGTTACAAAAATTTTAGGGTAAAAAAATAAAAAATTACTTTTATATTTTTGAACTATTGCCCATTGCTTAGGCCTTGGGCTTTTTTATTGTTGCATATCGTACATCTTCAGTTTATAATAACGTATAGTTATAAAATCTTTACCCTGCTAAATAAAAACGTAAGCAAAACATATATTAATATCGGTTTCACTTCATGTAAAATTTGCTTGACTGTATTTGGAGTATTTGTATGACCTTCAAAGTAGACAATATTTCTCTTGAGAACTTTTGTTCAAATATATTAAATTCACTCCCCATACCCATAAGTTGCTGGACTAAAGAAGGAAAGGCTGTTTTTTGTACTGATGCCTTTTTGAAATTTTTTGATGTCCAGAGTATGGATGAATACCTACAAAAGTGGATGAATTTTTCTCCAGCACTGCAACCATGTGGAACAGAGTCAGCTAAACTGGGATTAGCGAATTTACAGCGAGCCTTTAGTGGTGGGCAATGCAATTTTATTTGGACACATATAAACAAAGCAGGCGAAGCTTACCTTGTGGAATATCATTTGGTTTATATGATTCATGAAGGGCAAGAAATTGTTATTTCCTATTGTACAGATTTACAGAATGCTTTTAACCATTTGCAAGAAAGGGGGAAAATACAAGAGCGTTTTGAAGCCATACTTGACGCTGCTCCCATGAGTATTAATATTTGGAGCCATGACAATGAGATTATTGATTGTAACTTGGCGACCTTAGCCTTACATAACTTCCCCGACAAAGAAAGTTTTAAGAGTAATGTTCTTAAAATAAATCCACTTCATCAGCCCAATGGCAGAAACTCTGTAGATTTTGGTCTTGAACTACTTAACCAAGCCTTGCGTGAAGGGCAATGCCATTTTGAGTGGGAGTTTTTAACCCTTGATGGTGAAAAAATACCAGCCGACGTCATCTTAACTAGAGTAAGGCTTGATGACCGTGATGTGGTTATAGAATATACAAGAGATTTAAGAGAAATAAAGAAAAAAGAAGCTCAGGTTCAAGCAGCAGAAGAACGTATGAAGATAATGCTTGATTCCATGCCGCTTAGTGCTAGTTTTTGGAATCAAGACATACAAAATATTGACTGTAATATGACAGCCCCTAAGCTTTTTGGGCTTACTGATAAACAAGAATATCTTGATAGATTTACGGAGCTTTCACCTGAGCATCAATCTGACGGCAGAACTAGTGAGGAATGGCTGCAAGAAAAGATGACCCTTACCCTAAAAGAGGGATATTGCCAATTTGAATGGATGCACCAAGACCTTAATGGTGAGCCAATTCCTACAGAAGTTACTCTTACCAGAGTTCTTTTTCAGGATGAGTACCATGTTTTGGGCTATACAAGAGATTTGCGTGATATTAAAGCCATGGAAAAAAAGGCTTCATATGCTGAAGGCATTAACGCCCTAATAGCAGAAAATATACCTCTTAGCTTCATGTTTTGGAATAAAGATGGGGAGATGATTGATTGTAACCAAGAAACCTTGCGCGTATTCAAGTTTGACACCAAGGAAGAATATTTTAAAAATCTATACAAAACCTCGCCGGTTTACCAGCCAGATGGCAGACATTCTAAAGATACCGTATGGGCAAATCATATAAAAGTGCTTGAAGAGGGCTTTTTACGCTTTGAGTGGTTGCATTGCACTTTAGATGGTGAGCTTATTCCAATGGAAGTCTATCTTGTGCGTTCAACTCTTGATGGGGAAGATGTTGTCGTCTCTTATCTTAAAGATTTACGAGATCTTAAAGCCTCAGAAGAATTGCTAAAAGAAGCTGAGCTGCGTAATACACTTATGCTAGATTCCATACCCATAGGGGTAAATTTTTGGGACGATACTGAACAAATCATATACACCAACCTTGAGGCAGTAAATCTTTTTGGCTTTGAAAGTAGGGAAGATTACTTACAAAACTTTCAAACAATACATCCAGAGTTTCAACCAGATGGCAGACGCTCCGTGGATGTTTTGCAAGAACAGCTAGACGTGGCTAATAATACTGGAAGGTTGGCAACTGAAATGATGTGCATAAATCCCTTTACAGGTGCAAGAATTCCAGTAGAGCTTTTTGCCATACGCACGTCCTATCAAGGTAAAAGCGGCCTTATTTTTTATTTTAGGGATTTGCGTGAGCAAAAACATATGCTTCAAGAAATTGCAGAAAATGAACTAGCATTGCTTGAAGCCAAAGAACTTGCTGAACAAAGCACTAAAACTAAGGGTGAGTTTTTGGCTAATATGAGCCATGAAATTCGTACCCCCATGAATGGTATTCTTGGCTTATTACATCTTTTGAGTTCAACGCAATTGGACGATGGGCAGCAAGATTATTTAAATAAAATTTCAACGTCTGCTAAAAATCTTATGCGTATCATTAATGA
>CAYJCI010000205.1:0-4044 GCA_964368595.1 uncultured Desulfovibrionaceae bacterium | reverse complement strand
AAGGAAGTGAATGTGCCGCGCTCAAAGATGAAGGAAGCTATTGCCGGAATCTTGAAGCAGGAAGGTTACGTTGAGAACGTGGCCGTTGCTGACAGAACCATTACCATTACTTTAAAGTATCATAAAGGTAAGGCTGTTATTTCCGGCTTAAAGAGGATAAGCACACCAGGCCGTCGTGTCTATGTTGGTTCTGGTGGTATCCCCAAGGTACAAAACGGCCTCGGTATATGTATTCTGTCCACTTCTCGTGGTGTGCTTGATGGTATGAGCGCATCAGATAGTAAGGTGGGCGGCGAACTTTTGTGCGAAATTTGGTAGGCGGTGTCATTATGTCAAGAATAGGAAAACAACCCGTATCCATCCCTAGCGGTGTGGAAGTGAAAATTGGCAATGATACTGTAGAAATAAAAGGCCCTAAGGGTTCTTTATCAACACCTCTTTGCGAATGCCTTGATTACAAAATGGAAAATAACGAAGTGACCCTCACCCGTAAGGATGAGAGCCGCGTAGCTCGTGCTCAGCACGGCCTTCGTCGCACCCTTCTTGCTAACTGCATTGAAGGCGTTACCAAGGGCTTTTCCAAAACGCTTGAAGTTATCGGCGTAGGTTACAAGGTAGCTGTTAAAGGTAATGTTGTAGAACTTGGCGTAGGCTTTTCCCATCCTGTAATTGTGGATTTACCAAAGGGTATTAGTGCCGTTGCAGAAGGTCAAAAGCTAACTATTTCTGGAATTGACAAGGTTTTGGTTGGTGAAGTTGCTGCCAATATCCGTAAAATTCGCAAGCCTGAGCCTTATAAAGGTAAGGGTATTAAGTACGAGACCGAAATTATCCGTCGTAAGGTGGGTAAATCGGGTGGTAAGAAGTAGGTAAGACTATGAAAATATCAAAAAATGAGAGCAGACAGCGTCGTAAGGTGCGTATCCGTAAAAAAATTAGCGGAACAGCAGCTCGTCCCCGTCTTGTGGTATATCGGTCAAACCTGCACCTCTATGCCCAATTAGTGGACGATAGCGTGGGTACAACCATAGCTGCAACGTCAACTTTGAGCCTTAAAAAGTCAGAAGAAAGTGCACATTGCAACATCACTGGTGCAACCCTTGTTGGTAAGGAAATTGCGCGTTTGGCTCAAGAAAAAAACATCAATTCCGTTGTGTTTGATCGCAATGGCTATCTCTATCACGGTCGTATCAAGGCAGTTGCCGACGGCGCTCGTGAGGGCGGCTTGGAGTTCTAAATATGCGTCAAGAAAATATGGAACAACAAATCGAGTCTGGTGAAATCGAAAAAGTGGTTTCACTAAATCGTGTTGCCAAGGTTGTAAAGGGCGGTAGACGTTTTAGCTTTAGTGCCCTTGTAGTTGTTGGCGATGGCAAAGGAAATGTTGGTTTTGGTCTTGGCAAAGCCCAAGAAGTACCAGAAGCCCTACGTAAAGCCAGTGAAAGAGCACGCAAAAATCGTGTGTTTATTCCACTAGTTGATGGCACTTTGCCTTATGAAATTCTAGGTCGCTTTGGCGCAGGTTATGTTATGCTTAAGCCTGCTTCAAAGGGTACTGGTATCATTGCAGGTGGTGCTGTGCGTGCTGTTATGGAAGCTGTTGGTGTAACTGACGTGCTTGCAAAGGCAATTGGTACCAACAACCCACACAACGTGCTTCGTGCTACCATTCAAGGCCTAACCGCTTTACGCAGTGCGGAATATGTTTCCGAACTACGTGGTAAAAAGCTAGAAGCTCCGAGGAAGTAATCATGTCTGAAATTAGCGTAAAACTTGTGCGTAGCCGCATTGGTTGCAATCCTAACCAGCGTGCTACCTTAGATGCCCTTGGTCTGAAGCGTCGTGAAATGGTAAAAACATTCAAAGACACACCCGCCATTCGTGGTATGATTAACAAAGTTGTGCACTTGGTCAGCATTGTTGACAAATAGTGGTATGAGGAAATTATAATGCAATTGCATGATTTATATCCATTCCCAGAAGAGCGTAAAACTCGTAGACGTGTTGGTCGTGGTTCTGGTTCAGGCCTTGGTTGTACCTCTGGTAAGGGCCACAAAGGGCAAAACTCACGTGCTGGTGGCGGCGTTCGCCCTGGCTTTGAGGGCGGTCAAATGCCCCTACAACGTCGTTTGCCAAAGCATGGCTTTAAAAACTTCCCCTTTAAGGTGACTTATGAAGTAATCAATCTTGATCGCTTGCTAGAAGCCTTTGAAGGTAAAGACGCCATTAGCCTTGAGGACATTTATGCCCGCGGCATGGCATCATATGGCAAGCCTGTTAAGATTTTGTCACGTGGTGAAATTGCTCGTGCTATTAAGGTTGAAGCTCACAAATTCAGCGCCAAAGCCGCGGAGAAAATCCGCAGTGCTGGTGGTGAAGCTACTGAGCTTGAAGCTGCAAAATAAAACACTGAAGAGATTATTACATGTCAAATGCAGCAGCAAATATGGCAGCACAGTCTGGCCTGATGAAAAAGATTGGTTGGACTTTTATGCTACTATGTTGTTATCGCATAGGCGTTCACGTACCAATCCCTGGTGTTGACGCTGGTGCCTTAGCAAGCTTTTTTGAGCAAATGTCTGGTACTCTATTTGGGCTGTTTGATATGTTTTCAGGTGGTGGCCTTTCCAATACCTCAGTTTTTGCACTAGGTATTATGCCTTACATTTCTGCATCGATTATCATGCAGTTAATGCAAGTTATTAGCCCTAGCGTTAAAGCTATGGCTAAGGAAGAAGGCCAAGCTGGAAAACGTAAAATAACTCAATATACACGTTACCTAACCGTGCTTATTACCATAGTTCAAGGCCTTGGCATTGCCGTTGGCCTTGAAAGTATGCGTAGCCCCGCAGGTGGGCTTGTGGTAATGAACCCTGGTTGGGAATTTCGTATAATTACTGTACTTACCTTTACGGCAGGTACGGTGCTAATTATGTGGCTTGGTGAAAAAATTACCGAAAAGGGCATAGGCAACGGCATATCGCTCATTATCTTCTCAGGCATTGTTGTGGGTATACCTCGGGCTATTATGCAGTCCGTTTCCCTCATCGAAGCTGGTGATATGAGCATATTCTTAGCCGTTATAGTGGCTGTGCTTATGCTTGCGGTAACTGTTGGTATTGTGTTTATGGAGCGTGCTCAGCGTCGTATCCCTATTCATTATGCCAAGCGTCAAGTAGGGCGTAAGATGTATGGTGGTCAAAATACACACTTGCCTTTGCGTATTAATACTGCAGGTGTTATTCCACCCATTTTTGCATCTTCTCTTTTGTTGTTCCCAGCAACCATTGGGCAATTTTCACAACATGAAATTGTACAACAAATAGCCATGCTTTTTTCACCTCAAACCATTAGCTACAACATTATATTTGTGGCTTTAATATTCTTCTTCTGCTACTTCTACACCGCCATTATTTTTGACCCAAAAGAAATGGCTGAAAACTTGAAGAAAGCAGGTGGTTTTATTCCTGGCATTCGCCCAGGTGATAAAACTGAAGAATATATTAATACAGTGCTTTCACGTCTGACACTAACTGGCGGTATTTATATCTCCTTAGTATCAGTGTTACCAATGCTATTAATTGCTAACTTCAATGTTCCTTTCTATTTTGGTGGTACAAGCTTACTAATCTTAGTGGGCGTTGCCATGGACTTCATGAGCCAAATGGAATCTCATGTTATATCCAACCAATATGAAGGCTTAATGAATAAAGCAAAGAAAAGGTAGAGCGTGAAGAAATATCGTGGAGCTTTTATTAAGAACGATCGTGAGATTGGTCTTATGCGAGAAGCAAATAGGCACGTTGCAAACGTGCTCGATATTGTTGAAGACATGGTGCGCCCTGGTGTTAGCACCATGCAGTTTGAAGATGCGGCAAGAGCATACTGCGAAAAACATAACTTAAAGCCTGCATTCTTGGGTTATCATGGTTATCCATGGGCCTTGTGTGTTTCGGTGAATGAAGTTGTGGTGCATGGTTTTCCTTCAACGCGGCTGCTAGAGGAAGGCGACATTGTAAGCGTAGATATGGGCGTTGTGTATGA
>CAYJCI010000204.1:0-4060 GCA_964368595.1 uncultured Desulfovibrionaceae bacterium | reverse complement strand
TCATGGTAGCCTTTGCGAAAAGCGTTTAAGAGCACGTCTTTGACGTTGTCTTTGCTAAGTGCAGCTTTGCCTTCATATCCTTCAGGCAAAGCGTCTAGGGACTGGCTCATGACGATTACAGGTTTAGTGTAGGGCCATTGGCCAAATGAGTGCACAGTTTCAAATGTATTACGCCCCATGATAATGGCATCTATGCTATTTAAGAATATATTAAAAGATGAATCTGGCCCTTGTTCTTGAGGGTAAGCTGAAAGCCAATCCACGCTATTGTTTTTATCTGCAATGTAGCCATCAATGCTTATGCCCATAAAAATGTGATTTGCCATAATAGCCCCTTAATAATTCAAAGGTAAAATATGAAACAAAAAAAGCTTAGATTGTTACATCTAAGCTTTGATTTTTTTAAGTGGTGCCGCGGGACAGAATTGAACTGCCGACACGGGGATTTTCAGTCCCCTGCTCTACCAACTGAGCTACCGCGGCGACGCAAGAGATTTTTTACAGAAAGTTACGCTTTTTAGCAAGCTTTTTTTTGCAAAATTTCAATGTTTTATTTTTACTTAATATACAACACTATACGACATGACTTCTGGTCTATGGAAGTATATTTCAACGCGTCGATTTAAACTTTTATTGGAATCATTGTCATCAGGCACAAAAGGGCGCGTATCTCCATAAGCCACCCCGCGTAATCTGGTGGATTTAATTCCATTTTCAACCAGATACCTAACCACTGCTGCAGCTCTTGCGCCAGACAATTCCCAGACTGAAGGGTATGGTGTTGCTAGTTCATCTGAAGATGCATGCCCTCGAACTACGGCGTATAGGTTATATTCTCCCAATATGGCAATGGCGTCATCAAGGATTATCTTTGCAGAATCAGTTAAAGTCGCCGTACCTGGAGCAAACATTAAACCAGAATGAACACGCAACTGGACGCCAACATCATCAGCGCTAACGCCTGAAGACTCTTGGGGGACAGCGTCAGCCATGAGCATTTGTTGTAATTTTTGAGCAATGGCATAATGCGCTTTTTCAACTTCAGAAATTTTTTGCACCCTTGCGTCAATTTTATCTGTGCTTTGAATAAAGGGATTATTGGTAATGGGTGAAGTTGCGCTGGTTTCCATATTATTTTCACCAGCAAAATAGGCAGCAAGGCCGGCTTTTGTTTCTGGCGGGGTCATATTTAATATCCACAACAGCAGAAAAAAGGCCATCATTGCCGTTACAAAGTCAGCATAGGCTACTTTCCACGCACCACCCATAAAATCTCCTTACTTTTTAGCTAGTTTTACTTGCTTTTTAATGCTTCTTCCATTTCAGAAAATGAAGGGCGGAAAGGGTGCGGAATAGCTCTACGCCCATATTCCAAAGCCATAAGTGGTGTTGAACCGCGAATAGCCGCGGCAACTGCCTCTTTAATGGCATTATAATAAAAATGTTCTTCGTGGGCATGGTTTTCAAGCTTTGCACCCATAGGTCCAAATATACCATAACAAAGTAAAATACCAACGAATGTTCCAACAAGCGCCGCTGCAATATAGTGTCCCAGTACTTCTGGTGGTTCGTTAATTTTTCCCATGGAAAGTACAACGCCAAGTACGCAAGCAACAATACCCATGCCTGGCATGGATTCAGCCAAGTGAGTAACTGCATGAGCTGGTAGCAGCTCCTCTTCGTGCATGGTGTGCATGTCAATGGTCATTAAGCTATCTATGTCAGCAGGGTCACCTGTTGTTAAATAAACGCGCAGGGTATCACCTATAAAGTTAATAGTTTTGGTTGATTTTGCTATGTTTGGATATTTATTAAAGATTGCACTTGATTCTGGCTTTTCCACATCACTTTCAATGCTAATTACCCCTTCACGGTGCATTTTTGAAAATAGCCCATAGAGTAGGGCAAGTGTTTCAATATATTTCTCTTTACTGGAGCCAGGGTCGCCAAAAATATGCTTAATGCTTTTTGTAATTAGCTTCCAAGTGTACTTAGTCTGGGATGCAAAGAAAGCACCCATACAAGCACCAACAATAATAACATATTCAGCTGGTTGGAATAGTATTAGGAAGTCGCCCTTGGCCATAACATAGCCTGCAACAACGCTTCCTATAACAATGAGTAAGCCAATAATTATATACATATTTGTCCTAAAAAAATAAGCTTGTCTTCAAATCTTATAATATCATATCGAAAAAAATAAAAAAATCTTTAGCCATGGCTCATTTTTAATAAATGTAACGCCTAAATTGTGTAATATTTATTTGTTTCGTAAAGGTTACATTGCAATTACTTTACTAGAATCTGAAGCAAATAAAGCACATCTTACCCTTCATTTAATGCACCCTAACCTATGTAATGTTATGATGCAAGTTAAAGCCTTTTGAAAAATGGCTTAATTATTATATAGTTATGTTGATAGATGCAAATTAAAAATATTTAGTTCTTGACTTTTTTTCTGATTCTGTGGGAAATTTTCATGTCCAAATTGATTCGATTTTTTCATATAACTGCTCTACATTAATAAAAGTAATTTTGTAATTAAATTATCTATTTAATGTTAGCCAACAAGGCTGTGTACAAATATATATGCTCCATAAAACTCCATCAATCATGGTTCAAGGCACTTGCTCCAATGCGGGTAAGAGCCTGCTAGTAGCCGCACTTTGCCGCATATTTACTCAGGATGGGTATAATACTGCACCATTCAAAGCTCAAAACATGGCTTTAAATTCATTTGTAACAACTGATGATCATGAAATTGGTAGAGCACAGGCCCTGCAAGCTGTGGCTTGTCATCGTGAGCCTTCAAGCTTGATGAATCCTGTATTGTTAAAACCAAATTCTGACATAGGGTCGCAAGTAATCATCATGGGTAAGCCTGTGGCTCATATGCCTGTTAAGGAATATATCGCTTATAAACCAAAGGCTTGGGAAAGTGTAACACAAGCATATGATAGCCTTGCTTGCTCTGCAGATATTATGGTTATTGAAGGTGCAGGCTCGCCAGCTGAAATCAATCTAAAAGCTCATGATATTGTTAACATGGCCATGGCAAAGTATGCTAAAGCCAAGGTGCTACTGTGTACAGATATTGACCGTGGCGGCGCCTTTGCTTCACTTGTGGGTACCATGGCTTTGCTTGATAAAACTGAGCAAGATTGCATTTGCGGATTTATACTTAATAAATTTCGTGGAGATGCAAGCCTTTTAGATTCAGCTTTAACTGATATAACTCAAATGACAGGTAAGCCATTTGTGGGTGTTGTGCCATATCTTAAAAATTTGAATTTACCAGAAGAGGACTCTGTAAGTTTTAGACTCTATGGTGAAAGTGAAGCCATAAAAAAACAAAATAGCCTCGATGTAGCCGTGATTGATTTACCGCATATCAGCAATATAACAGATATTGATGCTTTGAGAATTGAGCCTGATGTTAATTTGCGAATTGTGCATAATGTGGCTGAGCTTGGCTGCCCAGATGTATTGCTTTTGATTGGCACAAAAAACACAGCCCATGACCTTGAATACCTCCATGCCAGTGGACTGGCTAAAGCAATTATTGAGCGTAAAGGTGAAATTCCATTAATTTTTGGTATTTGTGGTGGATTACAAATGCTTGGCGTAGAAATTAAAGATCCATTAGGGATTGAAAACTCAGCAGCAAAAAATTATCAAGGGCTAGGATTATTGCCATTGTGCACACAGTTTTTGCCCCAAAAAACTCTTTGCCAAAATACTGCCTCGTATAAAAATCAATTTAATATCGAAGGTTATGAAATACATCATGGGCAAACAGTAGCCACAGCACAAATTGAAGAAGTTTTTTGTGATGCACAAAATCCACATAAAAAACTAGCTTGGGAATTAAATACAGAAAGTAATCGTATTTTTGCCACCTATTTACATGGTGTGCTTGATAATGATGCATTTAGGCGAAAAATGCTTGATGATGTGCGTATTATAAAAGGTCTTAAACCTATTGAAAAGATTACTCCGTATAGCCTTGGCCCTAATCTAAACGCTTTGGCTGATGCTGTGCGTGCAAGCCTTGATATGA
>CAYJCI010000203.1:0-4078 GCA_964368595.1 uncultured Desulfovibrionaceae bacterium | reverse complement strand
GGTCGTGCGGGGTTCGAACCTGCGACTCTCTGCTTAAAAGGCAGATACTCTACCGGCTGAGTTAACGACCCTCTCAAGAAAAAGTGTTTTATGCAAAATCGAGAATTTTGTCAAGATTTTTAATTATACTTTTTAAATTTTTTTTACTGGTTAATGGGGGGCGCGTCACTGCCTGCATTAAGTAGCTCTGCAAGGTGGCGACGCACTAGTTCAAGTTCATCATTAGTAACGTTTGGCATGTCTGTTGGTTTTGTCTTTGGCATTTCGCTACCCTCTGCCACGATAAATAAAGCGGCAGCAGCTCTACCCATTACCGAGAAGAACCTCCTTGGCTCCCAACCATTGGATTTAACCCACGCGGCGGCATTTTCTGAATAAACAAAATCAGCCTTACCTTCTGTAATGGATGGTGATGCAACTTCATTATTCGAGCTTGCCCAAGCTCGAAAACGAGGGAGCAATTCAATAAAGCTCACCAACTCTTTGTCAGTCATGGGGCTTTGATTGTCATATACAGTCTTTGCCGAAGCTACATTAACATTTAATAAAACCACTGCACTAAGCACAAAAGTGATAATGCTTAATACAAGTGAGTACCACTTGAACATACGTATGCAATTAGTAATCATAAATCCTGCTATGTTAATAACGTACAGCACTAAATGTATTCAATTTTGCCACATTATGGTATGACTCAATATAGCGCATGGTGCCAGTTTTACCACGAATCACCATGGATTGGGTAATAGCATTAGTAGCTTTATATTGAACACCACCTAAGAAAGACCCACCAGAAATACCAGTAGCCGCAAAGAAACAGTCATCAGAGCGAATTAGCTCATTCACTGTTAAAATGTCACGCAAATCAATGCCAGCTTCTGCGATGGCTTCCTTCTCCACATATGACTGCGGGTCAAGGCGTGCCAAAATTTGCCCACCAAGCCCCTTAATGGCACAAGCTGCAAGCACACCCTCAGGAGTACCACCAGTACCTACCATAACATCCACATCTGAACGAGGGTCAACTGCCATAAGTGCTCCAGATACGTCACCATCAGTGTGTAATTGTATACGTGCCCCAGCGTCACGAATTTGCTGAATAAGCACATCATGGCGCGGTTTATCAAGCACAAAAACCATCAGGTCTTGTATACTTTTGCCCATGGCCTTGGCAATATTTGCTAAGTTAACTTTAATTGGTGCATCAAGATCCACCACATCTTTTGCTTCATTCGGTACCACAAGCTTTTGCATATAATAACTTGGGCCAGGGTTAAACATTGTGCCAGCAGGTGCAACACCCACAACGGATATGGCATTAGGGCGCCCAAAAGCAAGCAGGCTTGTGCCTTCCACAGGGTCAACGGCAACATCAAGCACTGGGCCTGAGCCTGTGCCTACACTTTCGCCATTATAGAGCATGGGGGCTTCGTCTTTTTCACCCTCACCAATAATAACAGTACCCTTAATATTCAAAGAATTAAAAGTGATACGCATGGCATCAACGGCGGCTTTGTCGCCTGCATCTTTATCTCCGCGTCCAAGCCAACGTGCAGAAGCAAGAGCTGCTGCCTCGGTAATACGCACAAAATCAAAAGCTAAATTTCTCTCTGGAGTTTCAGCTGCCATAGTATCCTCCCATGTATTAATGCTAGCCAGTAAGTACCCAACCAGCCAGTATTTTATTCGTCATTAAGTTTCCACACTTTAAGTGCGCATATTACGCACCAACAATAAAAAAAGCAAAAAAAATTTTGCCCCATATTATCAAGGCATTAAGAACATAAACCAAGTAACACAGTATTTTATTTCATTTTTTAAAGATTATCTGCGGGACTTTCAATACAGGCAAAAGCATCGTGGTTGTGTATGGATTCCATACTCTGAACCTCAACCTTAAACCATGATATTTGCTCATGCTCTGACAAAAGCATTGCAGCAGAGCGCACCACATCCTCCACAAATGCAGGGTGAGCAAAGGCATACTCTGTAACATATTTTTCATCTTCGCGTTTAAGCAGACTATAAACAGCTGATGACCCTGACTTTTCTGCAATATCTACCAATTCTTCAATCCAGAAAAAATTCTTCATACGCACAGCCATACGCACCAAGGTGCGCTGACTATGTGCCCCCTCAACACTAATGGCCTTAGAACAAGGGCAAACCGTCATAACCGGAACCTCAACCTCAAGTATGAAGGAAGGGCTTTTGTCTTTTAGATCACCCGTAAGTTTACAAGCATAGCTCACCAAGCCACTAGCCTTAGATGCTGGGGCGTTTTTCCTAATAAAATATGGGAATTTAAATATAATATGTGCTCGATGTGCTTGGAGGCGTTTTTTTATATCTTCCAAAAGCACCTTCATGGATTGGTAGTTAAGCTCCACATCCAAAGCCTCTAAAGCCTCCACAAAGCGGCTCATATGCGTGCCTTTAAATGATGAAGGCAAGTCAACACTCACATCCACCGAGGCCACAGTATGCTGCCTGCCTTGCGCTCTATCCCTCACCACCAAGGGTAGCTTAAAATTTTGCACACCTACTCTATCTATACGCAATGGCACAAGGGCTGGGCTATTTTGCACATCCTCCATTGCACCTTTATTTACATTGGGCATTATTTTAAATCCTGTCCTGTAGTTGTTATGGAAAAGGCCCCATGCTTTACTCCACGGGTTGAGAGCAACCTATTAGCCAGGTTGCGCACTCGCTCAACCTCTGCTTTGAGCACCAATACTTCAAGGCAATTATGGTGGTCAAGGTGAACATGCAAGGTGGCAATAATGCTATCATGATCATCATGCTGTATTGCCATAAGGCGCTTAGATATATCACTTTGATGATGGTCATAAACCAAGGTTAGCGTGCCTGCGCCTTGTTCATTAGTATTATTCCAATCATCCTCAACTAAAGCCTTGCGAATGAGGTCACGTATGGCTTCAGAACGGTTAGCATAACCATTACGATTGCATAAGTTATCAAATGACTCCAGCAAGCCTTGATCAAGAGAAACTCCAAAACGTGTTGTACTACTCATTAACCTTACCTCCAAATTTCCCACACCTGCACAGTAACTGGCACAGCTTGAGCATATATGGCATCTACCTTTCTGATATGAACCTTTTTTACATTCCACTTACGGCGCAAAAGTTCAGCACTAAAATGCTCATACACCGTGCGGCAGGGTTCAGCAATCCAAGCCCGCCCTTCAGGGGCAAGAGCATAATCAATAAAAGTCATTAAAGTATGAGCAAATTTGCGCTCATACATTATATCCCCACCCCACAAAAAATCAATACTGTGCGGCTTTATGGCAGGCTTTCGCCAGTCCATAGCAAGCCAGCATGGCCCTTGCTTTTTTGAAGGATAAATTTGTTCATTGGCTTTTGTATTAATTTTAGCAAAGCGTAGGGCTTCTTTTTCATAATCAAAGGCCAAAACATTTGCCCCTAACTTATGCCCAACTAAGGCCGTAAGCCCAAGACCACAACCCACATCTAAACATATTTTATTCTTAATTCTTTGCTCATTTTCACCAAGCCACTCTGCTAGAGCAATGCTTGAAGGCCAAAGCTCAGTCCAATATGGCAAGCGCTCATCATCAAAATCTTGATTATATGCCTCAACATCCGTCATGGCATCCCACAATTCTTCAAGACTAGCCGCGCGATGCAATGCAAAGCATTCACCGCAAACTTTTACTGAAATAACAGGGCTATATGAATGTAAAATTGTAGACATAATTGCTCTTATACTAAATTAATAGATAATAATATATCTTCTTTAAGCTTTGAGCAAGCACTAGGTTTGCCATGTAAGCTTGCAAGTTTTATCAAACAAAATTACCAATATTACTAGACCCATGAGCACTTGTGCTAAGGGCGATATTTTGATATGAGTTGCGAATAAATTATTTAGTCGACGCTAAAAAACAGTTAAAACTACTAAAAAATAACATTTTTTAATCAAAATATTCTAATAAAATTGCCAGAAAAAAGGTGTGTAGCATACTTTTTTGGCGATTTTATGACACAAAAAAATGTTTTTTCAAGCGGCGGCTAACACAATTTGAGCA
>CAYJCI010000202.1:0-4089 GCA_964368595.1 uncultured Desulfovibrionaceae bacterium | reverse complement strand
TTAAATTTTGTCTTCCATGACAACCCCCTGTGCATCCTGCGCATGGGCTACCCTCCGTTTCAGGGATTTTCCGGTCAAGGAACACAAACCATGACCGGAAAATCATGTGGGGAGGGAATATCTACAAGGGCGGTTTCACCCTATGTATGGCGCTTGTATTTTACATGGCAACCTATGCAGCCATGCTGTTAATAAGGTCACGAGCGCTTTCATTGCTTGGGTCAAGACCAAGCACGGCTTCTAAGTGAGCTTTAGCTTCATCAGCACGACCAATGGCCATTAAAATGCCAGCAAGACTTACTCTGATGGCGTTGGCTTCGCTAGATACACGCATACTTGCTTCAAGTGCGGGTACTACGTCTTCAAGTCGTCCTAAGTGATGCCCTTCACGCACGAGGCAATTTAAGGCAATTATGTTCTCAGCGTTCATTTCAAGGGCACGAGAAAAATGTTCATAGGCTTCTTCATGATGTTCTTGTTCCATAAATACAAGACCCATGCCGGTAAGAGTTTTGTCAGAAAGCTCAATGGTTGAGGCTTTGGTATAAAGCACCATGGCTTCATCAAGCTTGCCTTTTTGTACCGAAATGGTGGCTAGACCAAGATAGGGAGCTACAAAGGTATTATTACTGGCAATGGCTTTACGATAATATTCTTCAGCCTTGTCCAAGTCGCCCATAAATAGGTAGCATTCGCCCAATTCTTTGTTAATTTCATAATCAAGATGATTGCTCATAGCATCCTCCCCTGGATGATGTTTGTAGTTTGTAAATCAATTCCAAGCGGCCCCATGCCACAAGGTCTTTAGTGGGGAGTATGCACAGAATGTGCCATTTTAAAAATAATGTTTTATTTTAGGTGATTATAGTAGTGAATATTTGAAGAGGAAAATTATGCCTAGATTAAAAACAAAATTATGACGTCAAAAAATACTATTAAAATAGCTAAGAAGGAAATTTTTGCCAGAAAATACTCACATGGCATGGCTAAAATATATCTTATAAAAGAATTGAGTAGCCAAGCCCTGTAAGTCAATGTAAATTCTATTATAAACCGCCACCTGCATTAATATCTTGCAAGATAACATTAAGCACGCCGTTAATATCTAAGCTTGAGGTGTCAACAACATGCGCATCTGGCGCGGCACACAGTGGGGCAATTAGCCTATTGCGATCTTGCTCATCCCTTTTACGAATTTGCTCGGTTAGCTCCAAT
This sequence comes from uncultured Desulfovibrionaceae bacterium, assembly GCA_964368595.1. Lineage (GTDB taxonomy): Bacteria > Desulfobacterota > Desulfovibrionia > Desulfovibrionales > Desulfovibrionaceae > CAYJAD01. The sequence continues at coordinate 2,874 of CAYJCI010000202.1, read as the reverse complement.
AGGTTAACGCTCTCTCCGCGCTCTTCCAATTGCATTAACCTTCGCACAGCTCGAATTTCTGCGGTGGCATCCAGAAAAAACTTAAACCTAGCAGTGGGGAAAACCACAGTCCCCATATCACGGCCTTCTGCAACGAGTGCAGTATCATGCCCAATGTCGCGCTGGGATTTTTTAAGTATCTCCCTAACCACAGGTACAGTACCAAGTGTTGATGCAAGCATTCCCACAGTTTCAGTGCGAATTTCATCACCAATTGGTACATTATTACACATAAGAACACTTGATGCGCCAACACCAGACAAGCTAAAATGCCAAGTATTAGCTTTTTGCAAAATCTCTGCTTCACTTAGGCTTTGTACATTTTCACCAAGCTTCAAAGCCAAGCAACGAAACATAGCCCCCGTGTCCAAATACGCAAGGCCAAGACTTTCAGCAACTGCCTTTGCAAGTGTGGTTTTACCAACTCCAGCTGGGCCATCCAAGGTTACAATGGGAAGTATGCTCATGAATATAACTCGCTAAAATATCTTAAAAACAATTTATTATCCTGCTCAGTGCCAACACTTATACGCAAAAGATGCGGCAAGCCATAGCTCTTTAATGGGCGAATAATAATGCCCTTTTTCAGCAAAGCTTCAAAAACATCTTGAGCATTTAGGCCACGAGGCTCAAACATTAAAAAATTAGTATGGCTTTCATAAACTTTGCAATTTAATTTTTGCAAGCCTTCACACAATTGCTTGCGCCCAGCTTGCACAACTTGCAATGTTTTTTCATAAAAAATAGTATCTTCAAGGGCAGCAAGACCTGCTTCCTCTGCCAAAATATTTACTGAGAATGGCAAACGTGTACGCCACATATACTCAGCAAGACTTGGGGGTAAAATACCATAACCTAAGCGCAAACCAGCAAGCCCATAACTCTTTGAAAATGTGCGTAAAAATACTACATTATCTAAATCATGCCCTTGCACTAGCAGTGAAAATTCTTGCTCATGGGTAAAGTCCATATAAGCTTCATCAATAATTAAGAGGCAAGAGCTGGGTAAGGACCTTGCAAATTCAAGAACGTGCGAAGCCTTAGGGCAAAAACCAGAAGGATTATCTGGCGTAGTTATAAATACCATGGATGTATTTTCATCAACCAAGGCCATAAGCTTTGAAAATGAAAATGAAAAATCATCATTTAGCGGTTCTTGACGTAAAGTTATGCCGCCAATGTGGGCTTGGGTGGTGTATATTCCAAAGCAAGGTTTAAAACATACAATATTATGCTTTTCCGGTATGCAGCGTATGCGCATGAGTAGGTCAATAATTTCATCAGAGCCATTGCCAACCACAATGCGACTTGCTTCTACATTATGCCTTTTGGCAAGAGCCTCCACAAGGCGAGGGTTACCACCTTGAGGGTAGCTGTAAACTACATTTGCTGCCTTGCTTAAACGCTCTTGCACATATGGGGAAGCACCAAGCGGATTTTCATTGCTCGCCATTTTAATTACTTGTGTGCAATTATAGCGTTCGCGAATTTCCGCAATGCTAAGACCTGGAACATACGGTTTTAAAGCTTCAATTTCAGGACGTACAGTATAGGTATTTTTTGACATGATTTAAAAAAATTAGCCGAGCTCAAAAATTCAAGCTCGGCTAATATAGTGTTATTTAGGGCGAATAGTAAGTACTGGTTGCTTAGCGTTTTTAACAACTTTTTCAGCAACAGAGCCAAATAAAACACGATCAAGGCCTTTACGCCCATGCGTACCCATAATAATTAGGTCAGCATTTTCATCTTCAGCTTTATTAACAATTTCTTCAGCAGCATAACCAATAAGTACATGGCTTGTAGCACTAATGCCAGGGAAGTTTTCTGAAACAAATGTTTCCATAGATTTTTCAGCACCAGTTACAATTTCACCTACGAAATTTTCAATTGTATTTGGCGGAACATGAAAACCTACATACTGGCTAAGAGATGGCGCTGTGTAAACAACAAGAACCTCAGCACCAGTGGTCTTAGCAAGAAACACTGCATATTCTGCAATGGCCTTACTATGGTCAGATAAATCAACAGCGCACAGAATCTTTTTAATCTCTTTCATGGCTTCCTCTCAGTTAATTGTTATAAAATTAAACTTACATGAATACATAATAATGCTTTTATCAAGGATAGACAAGCCCCTTAATGCAGGTTATAAAGACTTTGTGCATAGATTTTAAACTATTTAATCGATTAAGCAAGCCATACGGCAATCTTTTCCTCTAAAGTTTTTAGAAAGTCTGTAATATATAGACCTTATAAAAATCGAATTTGTGGCAAAGTTTTTGCATGATAATTGTGAATTAACGCCAAGGTCTGGAGGCGATATGGAAATACGCACAGAACAATTAGAAGCCCTACTCAAACAACAGGAGCTACAAGCAAAGAAATCATCTGCGCCTAAAAATGAAGGCGGGGGCGACTTTGCGGCAGCACTGGAGCAGGAAGTAACCCTTGGCGGCGCAACAACTGGCATACAAAGTGCCCCTCCTCCGGGAGTGCAAGCAAGCCTTGCTAACCAAGTTTTGCTTATGGATGCGGAAAATATTTCCACATCTGAATCGGCAGGGTTGTCCAATTCTGAAGCATATAACTTTGCTTCACAAACAATGGATCAACTTAATTCTTATGCCAACACATTGCGCGAGCCAGGGCAAGGAAACTTACGTGATGCCTACTCTGCTTTAGAGCAAGTGGCGACACAAGTGCAAACGCTCAAACAACAGTCTCAGCCTTTGCTTGAGCAAAACAGTGATTTGGCGGGTCTTATAAATGAACTAGAAGTTCTTGCCACCACGGAAAAATTCAAATTTAACCGCGGTGATTATTTGACTTAAG
>CAYJCI010000201.1:0-4113 GCA_964368595.1 uncultured Desulfovibrionaceae bacterium | reverse complement strand
CCGCAGGTTGTTTGCCGTGAAAGCATACAAAGCAGCGCCAAAGCCGAAGCAGAGTTTGACCGTGAGCTTGGCAAAGAATATCACTATGGCAAGGTTTCACTATCCATTGAGCCAGCGAACCGTGGTTGCGGCAATGAAATTTACTTTGGTGATTTTTTACCAAAGGATGCAGAAAACAATGCTAAAGAATGCGCAAAAATTGGCTTAAATAAAATTTGGCTTGATGCTGCAAAGCAAGGTATTGAAGATAGCTTGCAAAGTGGCCCACTTACAGGCTACCCCATGCAAGATGTGCGGGTATGCATTGAAAATATTGAAAAAAAGGAAGGTGCATCCACTGCTCCTGGCTATCATATGGCTGCTGGCATGGCCTTGCGTGACGCTTTAAGCAAAGCTTCACCTCATGTACTTGAGCCCATTATGCAAGTGGAGATTACCGTACCAGAGACATTTTTAGGCGCCGCCATTGGCCTATTTACCACTTGTGGCGGCAGGGTTGAAAACTTAGAAGATAAAGGTAAAGAAGGCCAAAGCGACGGGCAAAAACTCATGCAAGGGCTGGCCCCACTTTCTCGTTTATTTGGGTTTTCCACATCTTTACGTTCTGCTACTCAAGGCAGGGCAGGACTTATGCTGCAATTTGCAAAATTTGATACCATATGACGCAACCAAGAGCTAAAAAATCACTGGGTCAGCATTTTTTGAAGGATAAAAACATCTCCCAAAAAATCGTACACCTATTAAAAATTGAGCCAGAAGATAATATTATTGAAATTGGCCCAGGCCCCGGTGCACTTACACAAATCATAGAGCAACATACATTTAATAAGCTAATACTTATTGAAAAAGATAATCATTGGGCTATGGAGCGTGGTAAGGAAGGCGGTTCAAACACTCAAGCTGTGATTATGGACGCACTTAACATGACTTGGGAAAATATCACCCCAGAAAATCCTTGGAAAATTATTAGCAACCTTCCCTACAACGTGGGCTCACCCATCATGTGGGATATATTTGAAAAAGCCACAGGCCTTGTGCGCGCGGTTTTCATGGTACAAAAAGAAGTGGCCTTGCGCCTTGTAGCTCAGCCTGACAATAAGGACTATGGGGCACTTTCTGTTTGGACACAAAGCTTTGTGCAACCAGCATGGGGTTTTGTGGTTGGGCCAAAGTCTTTTGCGCCGCCGCCTAAGGTGGACTCAGCAGTGGTTAGCTTCACCCCCCTGCCTGCTACAGCTCGACCAGCTAATCCTCAAGAATTATCAAGACTTATTAAAATGTGCTTTCAGAATCGCCGCAAACAGTTGGGCACTATTTTTAAGCAAAATAAGGCCCTAGAGTATCTTGATGCTTTGGAAAAATTAAACCTAAAAGCCACATTACGCCCTGAAAACCTCACCCCTAAAGAGTTTTGTAATCTTGCGCAATTAATTTCTGCAGAAGGCTTGACTTTATAAAGAAGTTGTGTACTCTTGAACACATGAATGCTTTGGATTTTATATATAAAATCCTGTATTTATGTGTTCGCTACGTTTAATGTTTTTTGCATTGAACTGTTTTAACATGGCAACATGATTAACAAGTTATTATTTGTCAATCGATAAAATGCTTATAGCCTTTTAATATGCCTCGCGGAGTTAAAAATGCGACATTATCCGGCGGTGCTTTATGTTTAGCTATGTAAAACATGAAGCTTATGTTTAACATTTTTAAACGATTTATAGGATTAGGAGGAAGTAGATGACAAAGGCTGATTTAGTAGAAAACATTGCAGGCAATGCAAACATTACCAAAGCCGCTGCTGAGCGCGCTCTAAACGCCGTACTTGAGGCGATTTCTGCCGGTCTTAAGCAAGACGAAAAGCTTACCCTTGTTGGTTTTGGCTCTTTTGTGGTTGATAACCGCAAAGCTCGCCAAGGTCGCAACCCACGCACTGGCGAAGCTATTACCATTCCAGCTTCCAGAAGCGTTAAATTCCGTCCAGGTAAGCAATTAAAAGAAAGCTTAAACTAGTTTTGTATAATAATTCAATCATAAAAAACACGGTATTGCGCTACGTAATGCCGTGTTTTTCTTTATTCAAGAGTTAAAAGCGCTAAAGTTTTTTATGATTTATCCGATATTTTCTTTGTCTTTGCAGATTTAAAACAATGACTATACAATAACATTACTAATACTTAAAATACCTTATTAGCAAAGCAAGCAAGGGGGCCTCATATGCAATGGTGGAACGACTTACACATCAAACATAAATTTTTTGGAACACTGTGTGTTGTGGGCATTATTGCAGTAATTTGCGGCATTACCTTCTTTAAATCCTTTAGCACGCTAGAAATAACTGAGCAAAAGCAAGTGGAGGCCTCAGCCTTAAGCATTGCTATTTTAGAGCGCGAAGTTCTGCATTTACAATGGGCTAGCAATTTATCAAGCTACCTAGCACTTAATAACACATCCGACCTCAACATTAGTAAAAATGCTTTAACTTGCCCCTTTGGGTTATGGTATAATGGCGAGGAAAGCAAAGCTATTATTGCTAAATTCCCTGAAATTGAACAGGCTTTTAAAGCTTTAAACGCGCCACATATGGCCTTGCATGACTCAGCAGTTGAAATTGAAAAATTACAAAAAAGCGGCCAAAATGACGCGGCTAAAAAATTATATGAAGACGTAACCCTTGCCCTACTGCGAGAGTTACAGGGCAACTTTACCGACATAGCCGCTATTTTAGATAAAACCGTCACAAATTATGCGCAAACCGCCACTGAAGAAACTCTATTTTTAAGAAATTACCTCATAAGCATATGCATCTTGGTTGGTGGTATCTTTTTAGCCTTTAGCTCCACTTTTTTCACAACCATACTAAACCCCATTGCAAGCATTGGTCAGTACGCCCAAGATAGCCTTGATGGCAAGGAAGCAAGTCTAAACATTAAAAGCAATAATGAAATTGGTGTATTATCCAAAAACCTTAATAAGCTCATGAACAGCCTAAATGAGCAGCTAGCTTATTCTGAGGGTGTGCTTAGTGGTATAACTGTGCCCTGCTCTGTCTTTTCACCCGATGATAAAACGGTTTTTACCAATCAATATATGATTGATATAATAGGACGTAACTGCAAACCAGAAGATGTTATTGGCATGAGCTCTGGTGAATATATCTTGGGTGAAAAAAACGCAGAAACTTCATCCACCATAGCTTTACGCGAGCAACGTATAGTACGCGTTGAGCGCTCTCTTACCACTCGTCAGGGCGAAGAAATTAACATCATTATTTCCTCATCACCATTTTATGATAAAAATAAAAAATTACTGGGCACGCTCTCCATCTGGAGTGACATTACAGAAATTGTAAAAAATCAACGCATTATTGAAAGCAACAGTGCACATATTGCAAATATTGCCCGCTCAGCTAGCGAGGTTGCGCAGAATGTATCTGCCGCCAGCGCACAGCTTGCTGTGCAAGTTGAGCAAGCAAGCAAGGGCGCATCATTGCAAAGCGTTAGAGTATCAGAAGCCGCAGAAACCATGTCACAAATGAATGATACTGTGCTTGAAGTGGCAGAGAGTGCATCCAATTCTTCACGCACCGCAGCAGAAGCTATGGAAAATGCTCAAAATGGTTCCTCCGTTGTGGGCAGGATGACTGATAGCTTCCAGCAGGTTGAAAAGAACACTGAAGAAGTAAAATCTGGTATGGATAACCTCGGCAAGCAGGCCGAAGGCGTTGGAGCAATTATTAGCGTTATCACGGACATTGCAGACCAAACCAACTTACTAGCCCTAAATGCCGCCATTGAGGCCGCGCGCGCTGGTGAGGCAGGCCGAGGCTTTGCAGTTGTTGCTGATGAAGTTCGTAAATTGGCAGAAAAAACCATGCAAGCCACCAGTGAAGTAAGCAATGTAATCAAGGGCATTCAAAGTGGCACCAATGAAAATATAGACAGTGTTGAGCGCACAGTCCATGCTGTAAATGATGCCGCAAGCCTTGCAACTGAAGCTGGCCAAACCTTAAGCTCCATCGTTGGTATTGCTGAAAAAACAGCAGGGCAAATCCAATCCATTGCTTCTGCCGCAGAGGAGCAATCACAAACCAGCAGTGTTATTAATGAAAAA
>CAYJCI010000200.1:2245-4119 GCA_964368595.1 uncultured Desulfovibrionaceae bacterium | reverse complement strand
ATGCCCTTAGTACTTGGTACAGCAGGACATATTGACCACGGTAAAACCTCACTTGTACGCGCCCTTACTGGCATTGATTGCGACAGACTGGAGGAAGAAAAACGCCGCGGCATAACCATTGAGCTTGGCTTTGCTCACCTTCCCATGCCCAATGGTGAAAGGCTTGGCATTGTTGACGTTCCAGGCCATGAACGCTTTGTAAAAAACATGGTGGCTGGTGCTGCTGGCATTGATTTTGTAATGCTGATTATTGCGGCTGATGAAGGTGTCATGCCTCAAACTCGAGAGCATCTTGAAATATGTTCACTACTTGGCATAAAGCATGGTTTTGTTGCTCTAACCAAGATTGACATGGTGGATGCTGAGTGGGTGGACTTGGTTCAAGAAGATATTAAAACCTTTTTGCAAGGTACATTTTTAGAAAATTCCCCTATTTTGCCCGTATCTTCCATGACTAAGCAGGGCCTTGATGAAATGCGAGAATACATATTTTCTTGCACCAAGGAATTAACACCTGACAGAGAAAGCAATCTATTTCGCCTGCCTGTGGATCGCATTTTTACCATGAAAGGCCATGGAACTGTGGTCACAGGTACACTTATAGCTGGTGAAGTACAAGTGGGCGATGAGGCCGTATTCATGCCCGATGAGGTAGAAACCAAGGTGCGTAGCCTACAATGGCATAATGCCTCAGCCGACGCGGCTGGCGCAGGGCAACGTTGTGCTATTAATGTACAAAATGTTGAAGTTGGTGAGGTGGAGCGTGGATCTGTACTTGCACATCCTAATACTTTATTTCCTGCCACTCGCTGGATGGTAATGTTGCATTGTTTATCATCTGCACCAAGGGCCATACGCGCAAGGACTGAGGTTCACTTTCACCACGGGGCAAGAGAGGTTGCGGCGAGATTATACTTTTTTGACCGTGACCGCTTACAACCTGGCGAAAGCGCTTTAACTGAGGTACGCTTTACCACGCCCATGGTTGGCGTTTTTGGGGATCGTTGTGTTGTTCGAGCATATTCGCCTTTGCGAACTGTGGCTGGTGGTACTGTTATTCAGCCAATGGATGCAAAATTACAACGCAAAGATGCCAATTTTGAAGAACGATTTAACCTACTATCCACCATACAAAATGCTAAAAATTTAGATGAAAAACTTTTGGCTCAATTAAACCTTGCTGGTGAAGCTGGCGCAAGCTTTGCAGAGCTTATGGTGCTTTGCAATGCTCACGATAAGAAGCTTGAAAAATCCTTGCAATTACTCAGTAGCAAGGGCGAAGTTCTGTGCTTTGATAAAGATGAGCGCCAGTGGATTAATATGCAATCTGTCAATTCACTTATGCAAAACTGCCTTAAACAGGCACAACATTTCCACCAGCGTGACCCATTAAAAACTGGCATGGCCCGCGGCGTGCTTTGCCCCAAACAAAAGCCAAAGCTTGCTCATTTAATAATTGAGCGTTGCTTAAAGGCTGGCACTCTTGTGGCAGAGGGTGATAGCTTGCGCCTTGCCACGCATAAGGTGGAGCTTGATAGCAATAAAACTGATTTGCGCAAAAGCCTGCTTGAGGCTCATATTAAAGGTGGCCTAACCCCGCCTAATTTAAAGGATGTATTAGAGGAGCTTGGTGTTGACAATAAAACAGCAGCACCTATTCTAAAAGTATTGATAGATGAAAAACAATTAGTTAAAGTCAAGGACGGACTGTATTATTACGCTGAAATAATTAATGATATACGTGAAAAAGTGCGTGTATGGTTTGATAGCCATGATGACCTTGATGTGGCAAATCTTAAGGAAATATTGGGCGGAATTTCGCGCAAATTCTTAATTGCCCTACTTGAATATATGGATAGAGAACGCATTACCAT
>CAYJCI010000200.1:0-2145 GCA_964368595.1 uncultured Desulfovibrionaceae bacterium | reverse complement strand
CGCGCAAATTCTTAATTGCCCTACTTGAATATATGGATAGAGAACGCATTACCATAAGGGTTGGGGATAAGCGCCAATGGCGCGGTCGCCACGCATAGCTTGCTGAAAAGTATCGTCTGCTGCTTCAGTAATAAATTTTAATCAGGCCATGGGGTAAAGACCCCACTCCCCTCCTAAAATTTATCACTTCATTGCATCCAATTCTTTTTCAGCAAACTATGGAATAGATTTGTTTTAAATATAATTAAGATATAATAATTTTAGGAGAGAATTATGTCTAAGAATATTCTTGTAATTGGTGGTGTGGCCCTTGGGCCTAAGGCGGCTTGCCGTTGCAAAAGACTTATGCCAGATGCCAACGTAACCATGATTGATGAAAATGAGCTTATTTCATACGGCGGCTGCGGCATGCCCTTTTATCTTTCTGGCGAAATCAATAATTTAGATGATTTAAGAGCAACCCCCTACCATCGTATACGTGATGCATCTTTTTTTGAAGAAATAAAGGGCGTCAACGTCCGCACAAGAACTAGGGCTTTGAGCATTGACCCAAAAGCTAAGACTGTGCTTGTGGAAAATTTAAAAACTAATGAGCAAGAAACCCTCAATTATGACGAGCTAGTAATTGCCACGGGGGCTTCGCCTCGCATCCCACAAGTTGAAGGTGTTGACCTTAAAAATGTTTTTGCCGTGACTCGCCTTGAGGCTGTATATGACATTCGTAAATCTTGTGAGCAAGGTGAAATCAACAAAGCTGTAATTATTGGCGGTGGTTTCATTGGCCTTGAATGTGCTGTGGCCCTTGCAGAAATGTGGGGCGTGGAAGTTAGCATTGTTGAGATGGCAAGCTCCATCTTGCCTGGTGCACTTTCTGCTGGCATGGCAAGCATGGCTGAAAAAGATTGCCAAGATAATGATGTTGCTGTGTTCACCAATGAAAAGCTAGTTCGCATTGAAGGCGAAAATGGCAAAGCTTGCCGCGTGGTTACTGACAAGCAAACCCTAGAAGCACAGGTGGTTATACTTGCGGCTGGCTTTATCCCCAATGGGCAGTTGGCAAAGGATGCAGGCCTTGAAGTTGCGCCATTTGGCGGCGTTGTGGTTAATGAATATATGCAAACCACTGACCCCAATATTTATGCAGGTGGTGATTGTGTTGCCATTAAGCATTTAATTACTGATAAAATGAGCTTTTTACCGCTTGGATCCATGGCAAATCGCCAAGGTAGAGTAATTGGAACCAACTTAGCTGGCGGCAAAAGCCGCTTTGAAGGAGTTGTGGGCACTTGGGGTGTAAAGCTATTTGAGCTAACTTTTTGTGGCACAGGCCTTAGCCTTGAGCGCGCAAAAGCTGAAGGATTTGATGCCATTAGCGTTCACATTGAACAATTAGACCGCGCGCACTTCTACCCTGAAAAACATATGATGGGCTTAGAGCTTGTTGTTGAAAAATCAAGCCGTCGTGTACTTGGTATGCAAGGTGTTTGCGCTGCTGGTGATGCCCTAAAAGCAAGAGTTGACGCCGTGGCCGTAGCTTTACAGATGGGTAAGCCCACTGTGGACGATATTTCCAATTTAGAAATTGCTTACACACCGCCCATTGCCTCAGCCATGGACGTTGTTAATGCTGTTGCCAATGTGGCTGATAATGTTTTAGAGGGCCGATTTAAGCCCATGCAACCAGAAGAATTTGCAAAACTTTGGGAAACAAGGGCCGAGCATAATACATTTTTTGTTGATACTCGCCCAGGTGATGCTGGTGCTGCCATTCAAGAGCGTGACTCAGCTTGGCATTTTATACCATTGGAAGAAATTGAGGCAAAATTAAGCGAAATTCCAAAAGATCGCCCTGTTGCCCTTATTTGCAATACTGGACTTAGGGCTTATGATGCTAATTTAATTTTGAAAAATAATGGTTTTGAAAATGTAACTAATTCCTTAGGTGGATTGCAAGCGGCATCTAAGCAGGGCTTTAAACCATAATTAAAGAGAGTTGAAAAGGGTACTCTACTGCGTAGTGAGATGTTTTTGTCGAGTCATTGGGGGAAGACCCCGCGTTGCTCTCTATTTACGTAAGGTTCGCAAGCTTACCTAACGTAAACGGCTTCGCCGCCCGTTGGGTAGGACTCCCCTCCAAAAAACATC
>CAYJCI010000199.1:0-4145 GCA_964368595.1 uncultured Desulfovibrionaceae bacterium | reverse complement strand
GGGACTGCCACCCACAACTTATTGCCAATCAACTACAGAAATATCCTAAGCTTAAACATATTGAATTTAATACAAAACTGCTTTCCTCACGCTTTGGCAAAACCCATAGAGCCGTTAGCCCCTTGGATATTGCAAGGTACGTGGACACAGAGCAAGGCCTAGAATGGCTTTGTAACGCTCTTAAACCATTGGAAAATGATGCTGATACAATTCTCATACCGCCCATCCTAGGCACAAAAGATGCCACAGCTTGGCAAAAGTTAAAGCATAAACTGTCTTGTTCAGTGGTTGAAATGATATCCTTGCCGCCTGGTGTTGGTGGTAATCGCTTATTCTCGCTTATTATGCAGGCCATTAGGGCTACGGGTAAGGTGCGCGTAATTGAAAATGCAACCATAAGCCACGCAGAGGTGCAAAATGGACATTGCAAGGCGCTCATTTCGCAAGGAGAGGGCGTTGAACATCGCTATGAGGCGGCATCATATATTATTGCCACTGGTGGCATTTTGAGCGGTGGGGTTATAACAAAACCTGGTAAGGCTTATGAAAGTATCTTTGGTATTGAGATTAAAATGCCAGAAAATCAAGAAGAATGGGCGGCCGAAAGCGCATTTTCTGCACATGCTTTTTCAAGAATGGGTGTTGGGGTTAATAAAAAATTACAAGCTCTTGATGCAAATATGAATGTGCTTTTAGAGAATGTATTTTTTGCAGGACGTACCATTGGTGGCTATGATTTTGCCACAGAGAAAAGTGGCAATGGAGTCGCACTAGCTACAGCTTGGCATGCGGCACAGCAGGTATGAGGAAGGTATGAATAATATAAATCCAGATGCTTGCATTACTTGCGCAACCTGTGTTGCCCAATGCCCCATAGCTGCCGCCACAACTGAATTCTTAGGCCCGCGAATGGTTGGGCCAGCTTATGAGCGTTTTAGACTTATGGGCATGCCAGAAGAAAAGTCTTTACACTACTGTTCTAATTGTAAAAATTGTGACATTGCTTGCCCGCATGGTGTGCCTATTTCTACTTTTAATATGCTTGCTCGTGGGGCATATGCTAAAGTACATGGACACTCTTTGCGTGATTGGATACTTGCTCACGGAGCGTATATTGCTAAAAAAATATGCTTTATCCCTGCTTTTTTGCGTAATTTTGGCATGAAAAACCCCATAACTCGTATCTTACTGCATGCTTTGGGCGTGCACAAAAGAGCACCACTACCTTCATTTGCTACAAAAACTTTTAGGAAACATTTTAAAGAATTAGCCCAAAATGTGGGGGCAAATGCAAAGGAAGTTGTGTTTTTCCCTGGTTGTTATGTGGATATTTATGATCCTCAAACTGGCCTTGATATGGTTTGGGTTTTAAATAAGGCTGGCTATAAAGTTATTTTGCCAGATGATATAAACTGTTGCGGATTGCCCATGGTAGCCAATGGTTTTTGGGAAGATGCAAAAAAAGGTGCACATCAAAATGCACAAACTCTAGCCAGCTACGCTCAAAAAAATATTCCCATTTTAACTGGTTGTCCGTCTTGCTCATTAATGTTTAATGGTGATGTTCCTCACTATTTCCCTGAACTTATTGAAAATTATGGTAAAATTGCTTTAAGGGACGCACAGGAATTTATTCTAGCTTGTATTGATGAAGGTTCAATTAATATTAAACATAAAAATAATGATATTTCTATAGTTTATCATGCTCCATGTCATTTAAGGGCACAAGGCGCTGGGCTTATGGGTTTTGAAGTTTTGCAAAGATGCTATGGCAAGAATGTACAAGATGCTCATGCTGGTTGTTGTGGTATATCTGGTAGTTATGGTTTTAAAAAGGAAAAATATGATATTTCCATGCAGGTGGGGAATGAGCTTTTTGAAACTATCAAGCAAAGTAATGCAGCTCTTTGTAGCAGTGAATGCGGCACTTGCCGTGTGCAAATAGAGCATGGCACAAGCAAACCTTGCCTGCACCCCATAAGTTTATTGAAAGAAAAATTGCAAACAGCTTAAAGCTAGAATATTATTCAGTGTATGAATTAGCTATGTCTTTCTTTTGGCAAGCCATTGCTCAAGGCTTAGGAAGAGTTTGTCAGGATCTATGGGTTTAGTAATATGGTCATTCATGCCATTCTGTATGCTTTTTTCATAATCGCCGGTCATAGCATGCGCTGACATTGCTATTACAATAAGGTCTTTGAATTCATCCATTTCTCTTATTTTTCTGGTGGCGGTAAGTCCGTCCATAATGGGCATTTGTATATCCATAAGCACGGCGTCATAAGTTTTGGCCGCTAACATATCAAGAGCCTCTTGCCCATTATTCGCAATTTCTACTGCATAGCCAACACTTTCTAGCAATTCTTGTGCTATCATTTGATTTATGTCGTTATCTTCCACAAGCAGTATTAGCTCATTATGTTTGTTAACGGGCTTTGCATTATTTTCGTTTTTATTATCAATTTTTGCTTGTTCTTTGCTAACTTCAAAATTTAGCATAAAGTGAAAGGTTGTGCCTTGGCCTTCAATACTTTCTACCCAAATTTTTCCATGCATGCTTTCTATAATCTTTTTACTAATGGCAAGGCCTAGGCCTGTGCCGCCATATTTGCGGGTTGTGGATGTGTCTGCCTGAGTAAAGGCATTGAATAATTGTTTCTTTTGCTTGTCATTTAGGCCAATGCCTGTGTCCTTTACGGAAAATGTACAGCTTAATTGATTGTTTGTAGGGTGCCCACAAAGTACCTCAATAGTGATTTTGCCTTGATCAGTAAATTTAATAGCATTACTAACAAGGTTAAAGAGCACTTGCTTTATGCGCAATGGGTCGCCAAGTAAATTAAGGTTAGGTTGACTGCCAGCCTGTACTTCAAAATTTAAATTTTTACTTTGCGCTTTGGGGGCGTAAAGGTCTGTAGTTTCTTTGAAAATACTTGAGATGGTAAAAGGAATACTTTCAAACTCTAACTTACCAGCCTCCATTTTTGAAAAATCTAAAATTTCGTCAATTATGCGCAAGAGATGGTTGGCAGAATAGAGAGATTTTTGAACATATTCATCTTGTTTTTGGTCAAGTTTGGTTTTTGATAAAAGGTGCAATAAGCCTAATATGCCATTCATGGGGGTGCGAATTTCATGACTCATATTGGCTAAAAAATCACTTTTTACTCTGGCATTTTCCTCTGCACGGTCAATATGGTGTTTTAGAGTGGCGACCATGGTTACCAAGTGTTTGTAAACCCCATGGTTTGTTGTTTTGTCATCAATGTCATAATCACCATCAATAACACGGCTAGTTATTTGAATAAGATCGCCAGGGTCTTTGCCAAGTTGCATACCTATGGTAATCATAATGCCAAAGCAAACACAGCCTGCAATCATAATGACAATACAGATAATAAATAAAATTAAGTCTCTAGCTTGAGAGTAGGTTTTATCACCTTCAAGTGAGGCCTCAAGCCCAGCAGATTTATTAAGATTAACAGCACTTAATAGCTCAATGGCGGCTAAGTCAAAAACATTTCTGGACTCATTTTGTAATAAGTCTATGGCTTCTTCTAGCTTATCTTCTTCTGATAGTTTAAATATTTCTTGGCTTAGATTTGTGTATTGCTTCCAAAGACTGGAGAATTTATTATAAATGAGTTGTTCTTCTTGTGAGGAAATAAGGCTTTCATAAACTGCTCTAACTACTGAAAGTTCATTTGATATGTTTTGAACACCTTTTTTAAATTCTTGTTTGGATTTTGTATCCATGCTATATACATAGCTAATTTCAAAAATTCTATAGTCTGATGTAAGGGTGTTTATGCGTTGGACGCTAACAGTAGAGGGCAGCCAATTAGTGGAAATATCGGTTGATTTTTGATTAACTTCTTTTAATTGTACCAAGCTAAAATAGCCAAGCCCAGCAAAAGCCATAAGCAGGATTGAAGTCATGAGGATAAGTTTAGCAGATAATCGCATATTCCCTACAAATGTGAAAGCAGTAAGATTTTGTGCACTACATTATCAACCGTAGCATGTTAAATCTGTTATAGCAAGTTGTAATTTTTATTGAAATTATTGTGGTTCAGCAAAATTTGAGCTCTACTTAAATTTAGATAGCCGCCTCTTGAAAAACCATTTTTTTGTGTCATAAAATC
>CAYJCI010000198.1:0-4146 GCA_964368595.1 uncultured Desulfovibrionaceae bacterium | reverse complement strand
GTGGGCGTGTCTTTTTTGAAAAATGCGTGGAAACGCATTTTTCAGCCATCAACTAAATAGAAATTTTGCTGAACCACAATAATTTCAATAAAAATTACAACTTGCTATAACAGATTTAACATGCTACGGTTGATAATGTAGTGCACAAAATCTTACTGCTTTCACATTTGTAGGGAATATGCGATTATCTGCTAAACTTATCCTCATGACTTCAATCCTGCTTATGGCTTTTGCTGGGCTTGGCTATTTTAGCTTGGTACAATTAAAAGAAGTTAATCAAAAATCAACCGATATTTCCACTAATTGGCTGCCCTCTACTGTTAGCGTCCAACGCATAAACACCCTTACATCAGACTATAGAATTTTTGAAATTAGCTATGTATATAGCATGGATACAAAATCCAAACAAGAATTTAAAAAAGGTGTTCAAAACATATCAAATGAACTTTCAGTAGTTAGAGCAGTTTATGAAAGCCTTATTTCCTCACAAGAAGAACAACTCATTTATAATAAATTCTCCAGTCTTTGGAAGCAATACACAAATCTAAGCCAAGAAATATTTAAACTATCAGAAGAAGATAAGCTAGAAGAAGCCATAGACTTATTACAAAATGAGTCCAGAAATGTTTTTGACTTAGCCGCCATTGAGCTATTAAGTGCTGTTAATCTTAATAAATCTGCTGGGCTTGAGGCCTCACTTGAAGGTGATAAAACCTACTCTCAAGCTAGAGACTTAATTTTATTTATTATCTGTATTGTCATTATGATTGCAGGCTGTGTTTGCTTTGGCATTATGATTACCATAGGTATGCAACTTGGCAAAGACCCTGGCGATCTTATTCAAATAACTAGCCGTGTTATTGATGGTGATTATGACATTGATGACAAAACAACAAACCATGGGGTTTACAAACACTTGGTAACCATGGTCGCCACTCTAAAACACCATATTGACCGTGCAGAGGAAAATGCCAGAGTAAAAAGTGATTTTTTAGCCAATATGAGTCATGAAATTCGCACCCCCATGAATGGCATATTAGGCTTATTGCACCTTTTATCAAAAACCAAACTTGACCAAAAACAAGATGAATATGTTCAAAAATCTCTCTATTCTGCCAACCATCTCTTGCGCATAATTGACGAAATTTTAGATTTTTCAAAAATGGAGGCTGGTAAGTTAGAGTTTGAAAGTATTCCTTTTACCATCTCAAGTATTTTCAAAGAAACTACAGACCTTTACGCCCCCAAAGCGCAAAGTAAAAATTTAAATTTTGAAGTACAGGCTGGCAGTCAACCTAACCTTAATTTACTTGGCGACCCATTGCGCATAAAGCAAGTGCTCTTTAACCTTGTTAGTAATGCTATTAAATTTACTGATCAAGGCAAAATCACTATTGAGGTACTTTGTGGGCACCCTACAAACAATCAATTAAGCTGTACATTTTCCGTAAAGGACACAGGCATTGGCCTAAATGACAAGCAAAAGAAACAATTATTCAATGCCTTTACTCAGGCAGACACATCCACAACCCGCAAATATGGCGGCACAGGCCTAGGCCTTGCCATTAGTAAAAAGATTATAGAAAGCATGCATGGAAAAATTTGGGTAGAAAGTATTGAAGGCCAAGGCACAACCTTTCACTTTATGCTAAATTTTGAAGTTAGCAAAGAACAAGCAAAAATTGATAATAAAAACGAAAATAATGCAAAGCCCGTTAACAAACATAATGAGCTAATACTGCTTGTGGAAGATAACGACATAAATCAAATGATAGCACAAGAATTGCTAGAAAGTGTTGGCTATGTAGTAGAAATTGCAAACAATGGGCAAGAGGCTCTTGATATGTTAGCGGCCAAAACTTATGACGCTGTGCTTATGGATATACAAATGCCCGTTATGGACGGACTTACCGCCACTAGAAAAATAAGAGAAATGGATGAATTCAAAGACCTTATCGTAATAGCCATGTCAGCTCATGCTATGACTGGCGATTATGAAAAAAGCATACAGCATGGCATGAATGACCATATTACTAAACCCATAGATCCTGACAAACTCTTCCAAAGCCTTGAACAATGGCTTGCCAAAAAAAGACATAACTAATTCAGACTTTTATTAATAATACTCTAGCTTTAAGCTGTTTGCAATTTTTCTTTCAATAAACTTATGGGGTGCAGGCAAGGTTTGCTTGTGCCATGCTCTATTTGCACACGGCAAGTGCCGCATTCACTGCTACAAAGAGCTGCATTACTTTGCTTGATAGTTTCAAAAAGCTCATTCCCCACCTGCATGGAAATATCATATTTTTCCTTTTTAAAACCATAACTACCAGATATACCACAACAACCAGCATGAGCATCTTGTACATTCTTGCCATAGCATCTTTGCAAAACTTCAAAACCCATAAGCCCAGCGCCTTGTGCCCTTAAATGACATGGAGCATGATAAACTATAGAAATATCATTATTTTTATGTTTAATATTAATTGAACCTTCATCAATACAAGCTAGAATAAATTCCTGTGCGTCCCTTAAAGCAATTTTACCATAATTTTCAATAAGTTCAGGGAAATAGTGAGGAACATCACCATTAAACATTAATGAGCAAGACGGACAACCAGTTAAAATGGGAATATTTTTTTGAGCGTAGCTGGCTAGAGTTTGTGCATTTTGATGTGCACCTTTTTTTGCATCTTCCCAAAAACCATTGGCTACCATGGGCAATCCGCAACAGTTTATATCATCTGGCAAAATAACTTTATAGCCAGCCTTATTTAAAACCCAAACCATATCAAGGCCAGTTTGAGGGTCATAAATATCCACATAACAACCAGGGAAAAATACAACTTCCTTTGCATTTGCCCCCACATTTTGCGTTAATTTATTAAAATGTGTCCTAAAAGTTTTTGTAGCAAATGAAGGTAGTGGTGCTCTTTTATGCACACCCAAAGCATGCAGTAAAATACGAGTTATGGGGTTTTTCATACCAAAATTACGCAGAAATGCAGGAATAAAGCATAAATTTTTAGCAATATACGCACCATGAGCAAGTATCCAATCACGTAAAGAGTGGCCATGTACTTTAGCATATGCCCCACGAGCAAGCATATTAAAAGTGGAAATAGGCACACCATGTGGGCAAGCAATGTCACAATTTTTACAATTAGAACAGTAGTGTAAAGACTTTTCTTCTGGCATGCCCATAAGTCTAAAACGCTCATAAGCTGGCCCAACCATTCGCGGGCCTAAGAATTCAGTTGTGGCGGCAGCTATGGGGCATTGGGCAACACAGGTTGCGCAAGTAATGCAAGCATCTGGATTTATATTATTCATACCTTCCTCATACCTGCTGTGCCGCATGCCAAGCTGTAGCTAGTGCGACTCCATTGCCACTTTTCTCTGTGGCAAAATCATAGCCACCAATGGTACGTCCTGCAAAAAATACATTCTCTAAAAGCACATTCATATTTGCATCAAGAGCTTGTAATTTTTTATTAACCCCAACACCCATTCTTGAAAAAGCATGTGCAGAAAATGCGCTTTCGGCCGCCCATTCTTCTTGATTTTCTGGCATTTTAATCTCAATACCAAAGATACTTTCATAAGCCTTACCAGGTTTTGTTATAACCCCACCGCTCAAAATGCCACCAGTGGCAATAATATATGATGCCGCCTCATAGCGATGTTCAACGCCCTCTCCTTGCGAAATGAGCGCCTTGCAATGTCCATTTTGCACCTCTGCGTGGCTTATGGTTGCATTTTCAATTACGCGCACCTTACCCGTAGCCCTAATGGCCTGCATAATAAGCGAGAATAAGCGACTACCACCAACACCAGGCGGCAAGGATATCATTTCAACCACTGAACAAGATAATTTTTGCTTTAACTTTTGCCACGCTGTGGCATCTTTTGTGCCTAAGATGGGCGGTATGAGAATTGTATCGGCATCATTTTCCAATGGTTTAAGAGCGTTACAAAGCCATTCTAGGCCTTGTTCTGTGTCCACATACCTTGCAATATCCAAGGGGCTAACGGCTCTATGGGTTTTGCCAAAGTGTGAGGAAAGCAGTTTTGTATTAAATTCAACATGCTTAAGCTTAGGATATTTCTGTAGTTGATTGGCAATAAGTTGTGGGTGGCAGTCCC
>CAYJCI010000197.1:0-4212 GCA_964368595.1 uncultured Desulfovibrionaceae bacterium | reverse complement strand
TATTGACCACCAAAAATATCCTTACCCACTTGGTTTGCGGGGACATATGTATCCTTCATAATTTCATAACCAAGGTCAGCACGGTCTGGGTGAATAACCATCTGCGAGCCAGCAGCTACAGAAATTGGAGCACCAAGGTCTGGCGATGAAAGCTCTAAAAAACCGCCAGGCAAGGCAATACGCGCACTACCCGTTGCTGGGTCTGGCACAATGCTTGAGGCTTTAATCCAAGTATTGCCGCCATCGGTGCTATATGAATAATCAAAGGTAGATCCAGCGGCGGCTAAATTTGCATCTGTGTCCATGCGTACAATGGTGTTATTTGGGTAAACACCTTGAGCATTTAATAGCACATCCGCTGCACCACTTGTCATTATATCCACACGGCGTGGTTGTAAATCAATGCTCATATTAGCTGGCAAAGTGCCATCTGCGGAGTTTGTGCTATCGAGTTCAATGGTTATAGCTTTGCCATTGGCATCAAGAAATGGAACACCAGCTGCAGTTTCAAAAGGTATTTCAATCTTACCAGTGGCAGGGTTTGGCACTATGGCAGTACCTGTAAATGTTGTTGGCGGTGAGGCATCATGGTAGTTAATGGTGTAAGTAACGGTTGAGCCTGGGGCATTTAAGTCAGCGTTAGCATCAAGAGTAAAGCTTACATTGTCATTGAGTGTGCCCACAACTGTGCTCTTAAAACCATCAGGTGCACCAGTGGTTACGCCATAAGTATTTCTGTCATTGTCATCACCCATATATTCTGCTGTGGGGTGAATATATAAAAATGTACCATCATTGCTATAAATATTATCGGTCTTGGTGGCAGCAGTTATGGTTGAACCATTACGAATATCAAGGGTCACTCCTTCCATGGTGATGCTTGTTTGACCAGCTGCGAGGGTGCCTGTTGTCCAAG
This sequence comes from uncultured Desulfovibrionaceae bacterium, assembly GCA_964368595.1. Lineage (GTDB taxonomy): Bacteria > Desulfobacterota > Desulfovibrionia > Desulfovibrionales > Desulfovibrionaceae > CAYJAD01. The sequence continues at coordinate 3,296 of CAYJCI010000197.1, read as the reverse complement.
TTTCGCCACCATTATTACTCCATTCATAATTAAGCGCATCAACGCCAACTGTACCGTCCGTTAAAAAGCGAACGGCCATCGTGTCATCACTTTGTCCGCTAACGGTGACTGTTGAAGTATCAAAATTTTCATCCTTAGTGGTAACACCCAAGGATTGCTCATAGGCATTGGCATCATATTTATGCCCTGCAAAGAGTGAATTACCTGCAAATTCTGTATTAGAGAGGTTTAATAACTGCCCAAATAATTGTTCAATTTGGAAGGCAATTTGCTCTCTATTTTCTGCGGACATGGTCTCAGTGGCAGCTTGCTCAGTAAGAGCTTTAATTGATGCAATTGTAGTGCTTGCACTTTGTAAAGTTGTGTCAGCAAGCTCAAGCCAGCCGCGGGCAATATCCACATTAGTTTCATATTGATTGGTTGCGGCAATGTCTGCACGAGTATCAAGCACAAGAGCAGTACCCGCTGGATCATCAGAAGGTCTATTAATTTGCTTTTGAGTTCCACCTTGCACATTGGACTCCATAAGAGCACCCAAGGTTGATTGCATATTATAGAGCGAATTGTCATAAATCATGTTATTAGTAACACGCATAATAAACCCCCATCTCGCTTATTGCTTTAACCCAAGTAGGGTTTGAAGCATTTGGTCAGCAGTTGTAATAAGTTTTGCTGCTGCGGTGTAGGCATGTTGAAATTTAATTAAGTTTGCCATTTCTTCATCAAGGTTCACACCAGAAACAGATTGCTGTTGAGCATCTAAATCGGCGGCAAGAGCTGTATTATATTCAGCATTTGTGTGGGCTGTACGGGTGTCAGCACCAACTCTTGCAACCACTGTGCTATAGTATTCAGATATACTTTGATCACTTGTGCTACGCCACACAGTGGAAATTTGTACAGATTCGGTAAATAAATTACCAATGCCAGAGGCAAGGGCATTATCACCAGGGTTAGCTTCATTACTACCGTTTACATAGCCTGCATTAATACGATTTACATCTGTATAAACACTTGTGTTAATAGATATACCTACGGCGTCTTCACCTTGAAAATATGTATTAACGCCAAGAGCTGCCATAAGGCCAGTGGTGTCAGAACCCATGGAAAATTCGATAGTTGAACTTGCCACTTCAAGATTTAACTTACCATCAAGCATACTGGCATTAAGCAAAGGGTTGCCAGCATCATCAAGTACAGTTGTATTTATGGCTGTAACCACATCCTCAAGGCTATGCAAGGCAGGGTCAAAATCAGCAGTACCTGGGGTAATAGCTGAAAAATCAAGATCTTGACTAGTATAGTGCGCGCCAGTTGCCTTGTCATAAAAATGGAAATTAATATTACCTTCGGTTAGCTTTTCAGCAAAATGCAAGCCGCTCTGTGGCTCACCAAGGGCAATATCTGTTGCAGAAACTCTTTCAGAACCAAGCTGATAAGTAACATGCTCAAGGCCAGCACCTTGGCTATGCAGTCTATTTACTTCCCAAATAAGGGCTTCAGCAACTGCATTAAGCTCATCTTCATAGCGTCCAATCTTTTCATCACGCACATTAAAATATGCGGTCAAACTACCAGCATTTAGGCGGTCTTGATTTTCTGTACCGTCAAAAAATGTTTGTGGAGTGATGTTTTGAGGGCCACGGGTTGGCTCAATCCAATATAAACCACTCTTTGGCGTAATGTTAAAGCGATCACCTGTGGTAAAGTTGTCAGTCTCATCAAAAGAAATATTAATATCATGGACTTTTATAGGGTCAACAACGCCATCGCCATTATCGTCGGTCACGTCAAATACAGCTTGGGTGCCATCTTCATTACGAAGCCAAGTTTGGCCACCATCTAAGGACACACGAAAAGTTGGGTTGGTAGCAGCTCCAACGGCCCCTGCATTACCACCACTTAGCATTTCCACTGTATATTCGTGAGAGTCAGCACCATCAAAAGTAATATTGCCAGTGTAGGTTGATTCTGGAGTTTTTTGGCTCTCAGCACGTGGGCCTAGTATTTCTAATGAAAATGTTTCATGACCTTGCACCAAGGGCATACCATTGGTGAGGCGTATGGTTGTTGTATTGCCATCGCCATAATCAACATCAATATCAACAATCTCTGCAAGCTCACGCGTTGCCATGTCCCTCTTATCCAAAAGGTCATTAGGATTGCTGACACCATCAATGGTATTTTGAGAAATTTGCTTATTTAAATCGCCAATACTTTCTACAAGTTCATTTACCCTATCCACGTCAACGCCAATGGCTAAATCCATTTGCTCACGAACTTGCTCCAAGTCATCCATAGTTTGATGCATGAGCATGGTAAGATTTTCTGTAAGTGAAAGTAGGTCTTGCCTATAAGCTGGATTATCAGGCTCAAGGGCAAGATCTTGCCATGCAAGGAAAAACTCTGTCATGCTATCACTAATACCAAGGCGGTTGGCTTCGTTGAAGATAGATTCAACCGTGGTCATGGTTAGAGATTGCTCCTCCCAACGTGAGGAAAGGGATGACTTTTCCAAAAATGAAACTTCTACAAATTCGTCAAAACGGCGTAAAACTTGAACAGCATCTACACCCATGCCTTGAGAGCCAGGCTTGCCAGTTAAGGCAAAGGCATCTTCAAGTTGCACATATTGGCGTGAGTAGCCTTCGGTATTAACATTAGCAATGTTATTACCAGTTACGGCAATGGTGTTTTGCTGGGCATGTAATGCCGATTGTCCAATACTAAATAGACCGTTTAACATTATAGCCTCCCAGAAATAAGGGCGGCCTGAGGCCTTTGACTTGTGCCCATATAACCTTTTCTACCGTAGGTTGGGGCGGCCTTTGGAACTATTTGACTATGCAATTCTTGCATTAAGCGTTGGCTTTGATCAAGCAAGGCTAATGACAATTGAGCATTGCGTGAGGCATTGCGTGAGGCTAATTGCTCTAGTTTATCAATTTCTAAGTGTATCTGCCTTATGGCAGTACCTTGATCTTCCGGTAAAAGCTCAACATAATGCTTAAGCTTGCCACCGTTGAGTAGGCGGATAACAAGTTCTTTTTCTAAAGCAAGCTGGCGGATAAGCTCATGTATGCTAAATTCTAAAGACACAACATCATCAGTTTTACGTCCACGCAAAGAGTCGTATTCTTCATTAATTAAGCTTATAAGTAGCTTTAAGGCTGCTAATTGGCGATTTAATGTGTCGTGTATGCGTTGGTACATAATATTATCCTTTTGCTAAGGGCAATGTTTGCCCGCTTTTTCTTTGTAATTAAATAATGCAAAAATTATGCCTTTAGCCGCCG
>CAYJCI010000196.1:0-4233 GCA_964368595.1 uncultured Desulfovibrionaceae bacterium | reverse complement strand
GGCATGCGAGTGCTTGACCTTGGGGCAGCCCCAGGCTCATGGTCACTCGGTGCGGCGGAAAAGGTTGGAGAGCAAGGATTTGTGCTAGCTTGTGACATACAGGAAACTGAAACAATCTTCCCTAAAAATATTATGTTTATGCAGGAAGATGTTTTTAATCGCTCCCAAGAATTTGAAGATAAATTAAAAGAGCTTGGGCCATTTGACTCAGTAATTAGCGACATGGCCCCACGCACCACGGGTACAAAGTTTACTGATCAAACCCGCTCATTGGAGCTATGCATAGAAGCCCTTGAAGTTGCTACATTATATTTAAAGCCCGGCGGTAGCTTTGTGGCAAAAATATTTATGGGCCCTGATCTTCAAGAATTTTTGCTACCCATGCGAAAAAGATTTACCAAGGTTAAATCCTTTAAACCACAAAGCTCTCGCCAAGAAAGTAAGGAAACTTTCTTCGTGGGCACTGGTTTCAAAGGCAATATATAAAATAAAATAAGTATATAGGAGTATTTATGGCTGGACATAGTAAATGGGCCAATATTCAACATCGTAAAGGTCGCCAAGATGCCAAGCGTGGTAAAATGTTTACCAAGGCCGCAAAAGAAATTATTATCGCTGCTAAAGGCGGCGGAGACCCCACTGGCAACTCTCGCTTGCGTGCAGCCATTGCCGCAGCAAAGGCCGTGAACCTACCTAAGGATAAAATTGAATCTGCCATTCGCAAAGGCACTGGTGAAGATGCTGGCGGCGATATTTTTGAAAATACCTACGAAGGCTATGCCCCTGGTGGTGTTGCAGTAATTGTTGAAACTGCCACCGACAATAAAAACCGCACAGTTGCGGAAGTTCGCCACCTGCTTTCAAAGCATGGTGGTTCCATGGGTGAAAATGGCTCCGTTGCATGGATGTTTGATCGCAAGGGCGTTATTACCGTTGATAAATCTTTATATGATGAAGATGCCATGATGGAAGCCGCTCTTGAGGCTGGTGCTGATGATGTAATTGATGATGGTGACAACTGGACAATCCACACAGCCCTTGGTGATTTTGCTGCTGTGCGCGATAGTTTAGAAGAAAATAACGTGGCCATGCTTTCAGCAGAACTTGCCATGATTCCACAAAATACTATTGAACTTGATGCAGAAACAGGCCGCAAAGTGCTACGTTTGATGGACGCATTGGATGATAATGACGACATTCAAAATGTTTATGCTAACTTTGATTTACCTGAAGAATTGCTAGCTGAAATGGAATAATATTTTTGCTAACACGCTAAAGTATATTAAATTATAATGGAAAATATATGGCAGACGATTTTAATTTAGCAGATTTCACCCCTGACTTTTCAAAAAGTAATGGGCTTGTGGCTGCCATTGCTCAAGATGCCCTAAGCGGGGAAGTTTTAATGCTTGCTTGGATGAACCTTGAAGCATGGGAGAAAACTTTAACCACTGGTGAGGCGCACTACTTTAGCCGTAGTCGTAAAAAATTATGGCATAAAGGCGCAACCTCAGGGCATGTGCAAATTGTTAAATCCATAAGGCTTGATTGTGATAGTGACGCTGTTATTTTGCAAATAGAGCAAATTGGCGGTGCGGCTTGTCACAAGGGTTACAGGTCTTGTTTTTATCGCGAGCTTGAAGGTGGCAAAGTTAAGCAATGTGCCCCCTTGGTTTTTGATCCTAAGGAGATATATTAATGACTGCAGATATACTAAAACTTGGTGTGCCCAAAGGCTCACTTGAAGATGCAACTATTAATCTTTTTGAGCGTGCAGGCTGGCGCATTCGCAAGCATCATCGCAACTATTTTCCAGATATAAACGACCCTGAGATTAGTGCATCTCTTTGCCGCACACAAGAAATAGGCCGCTATGTTATGGACGGTGTCCTTGATGTGGGTTTGACTGGCCTTGATTGGCTAATAGAAACCGACACATTAAATCATGTAGTTAGAGTTGCTGACTTAGTATATTCAAAGTCCTCCAACCGCCCTGCCCGTTGGGTTTTGGCTGTGGCTGGTGATTCTCCATTTCATAAGCCAGAAGATTTGGCTGGTAAGCGCATAGCAACTGAGCTTGAAGGCATTACTAGCAATTACTTTGAAAGCAAGGGCATTGATGTAAATATATTTTACTCTTGGGGTGCAACTGAAGCCAAGGTAGTTGAAGGTTTGGCCGATGGCATTGTTGAAGTTACTGAAACTGGAACCACCATTAAAGCCCACGGCTTGCGTATTATTGATGAAGTTATGTGTAGCAATACTGTGCTTATTGCCAATAAAGACGCATGGAATGACCCCTTCAAGCGTAAAAAAATTGAGCAAATTGACTTACTTTTACAAGGCTCTTTAAGGGCTGAGTCCTTAGTTTGCCTAAAGTTAAATGCACCTTCATCTAACCTTGATAATATTTTAGACCTGCTCCCAGCATTGAATTCGCCAACTGTTTCACCACTTAGAAATAGTGATTGGCTTTCTGTTGAAACTGTTGTGGGCACTGATATTGTGCGTGATTTAATACCAAAATTACGCGCGGCTGGAGCTGAGGGGATTATTGAATACGCTCTTAACAAAGTCATTTAATTTGTTGAAAAGCACTGTCTGCATCGTCAGTGAAAAGTTTTAGCCAGTTCATGGGGGGAAGACCCTATTCCCCTCTTAAAAAACTTCACTTCCTTGCATCCAGTATTTTTTGAACACATCAAAGTTACATATAAATTTTTTACTTTAATATGCTGAATTAAAACAAAACAAGGAAGTAAAATGGAAAACGAAGCAAAGCCAGATACATCGCAAGCCTTTTTGGATTCATTGCCTGAACTATTACCTGGAGAACGTTTTCTTTTTGCATGCAATGAGAAAGTCCCTTGTTTTAATCGCTGTTGCGCCGAATTGACTCTACCATTAACCCCTTATGATGTTTTGCGTTTATGTAGACACCTTGAAATGAAGAGTGAGGTATTTTTAAAAACATATACGCAAATGCGCTCATTCCCTGACACTGGCTTTCCACTTCCACTATTAAAAATGCAAGCAAGACCAGATGAACCTTGCCATTTTGTAACACCTGCTGGCTGCTCCATTTATGAAGATAGGCCTGGCGCTTGCCGAACATACCCCTTAGGCCGCGGAACAAAGGTTGGCAAAGATGGAGAGGTGATTGAACGCTTTTTCATCGTGCAAGAGGAACATTGCCGTGGTTTTGATGCAGGCCAAGAGTGGACTGCCGAGGAATGGTTAAAAGATCAAGGCCTTGACCCATATAATGAATCCAATGATTGCTATATGAAACTCATGGCAAAAATTAAAGACACTGGTGAGCCCGTATCTTCTAAAATGGCCACCATGATAATTTTATGCCTATATCAATTGGATAGATTTCGTGAATTTTTGGCCCAAATGAAGATTTTTGATAAGCTTGAAATTAGCACTGAGCGTTGTGAACTTATTATGTCCAGTGATGAAGAATGCTTAACCTTTGCCATGCAATGGCTTGAATTGGTAATGTTTGGATCATGCCCCACATTAATACGCAAGGCCTAGGCCTCTCTCACCCCAAGATTTTTGAAGCCAATGCTCTTAGCACTGAGCTTATGTGCTTGCGCGCAACACGAAAGCAATTGCGTGTTGTTTTTACCAATGGTTGTTATGATATTTTGCATCCAGGGCATGTTGACTTACTAGAAAGAGCTAAACTGCTTGGAGATGTGCTGGTGCTTGCCTTAAATACTGATGCTTCAGTTAAAAGCCTAGGTAAGGGCGCAGATAGGCCCATTAATTGCTTGGAAGTTAGGGCTTTTATGGCGGCGCATTTAAGTAGTGTAGATTATGTCACCAGCTTTGATGAGTCTACCCCATATGAGATTATTGAATTATTAAAACCGCAGGTGCTTGTAAAGGGCGGGGATTGGGCTGTGCAAGATATTGTAGGTGGAAATTTAGTCGAGGGTGCTGGGGGCTTGGTTGTGAGCCTACCGCTGATTGATGGATTTTCTACCACTAAGATAATTGAAGATATAAAGAAGTAGTTTCAGTTTTTAGTGAGGCTTTGCGGCCTGTGATATTTGGCGGATTTACGGCCTTTTCATTACTTTTGTGGGGTTTTGTGTATAATTTGTATGTATTGCTAAGTATCTTCGTTGAAGTTGAAAATAATTTAAACCCTTCCTTAAACCTACTCCTTAAACCTACGGAGTAGCGTGCGTTAGCACGCCGTAGAGTGAGTGAGGCAGG